>JBGSMH010000619.1:0-5507 GCA_041740275.1 Phycisphaerae bacterium | reverse complement strand
GGCGGAATGTCTTCGAATTCGCACGAGACTTTGACATTGTGTCGATCGAACGAGACGGCATTGATGCGTAGTGCCTCCTCCGCGACCGCAGTCGGGCGGACCGGCTCATTGAAGGTGCTGCCACGGGCGTAGTCCTGTTGCATCTGCACGACCTGCTTGATGTGATCCACGCTTTCGACAAGCCGCGTCAGTTCTGCCTTGATTGTCTGTTGCTCCTCAACCAGAGTGGCGTTAAGCCGTTCAAGGAAGGGAAGGACGTGCTTGGCCTTCTCATCGTTGCTGAAGAACTCGCCAAGCCGGTCGCGATTCTGGGCAAACAGATCGAGCGTGCGGGCGAGATTGGGCAGTTTGGTGGAATCCGTCAGACGTTGCAGCACCGAGACCGACACGTTTACGCTGTTGAGCACGTTTCCGACATTATGGAGTACGCCAGTGGCGATCTCCGCCCGACCGGCGACACGGGAGGCGTCGATCAACTGCTTTTGAAGTTGCTCCCGCTCCTTTTCGGATGCCTCGGTCGCGGCTCGCTGTTCGCGTAGGTCAATCAGCGTTTTGTTTAGTTCTGCGCACTGTTCCAGCAGCAGGTCATAGGCTTCGACGAGAGTCCATTTTCCGTCAGCGTGGCGGACGATGACCGGCTCATACCGAAACGCCGGCGGGCGAGCCAGCACCTGCCGGATCGCCGACGATAGGGATTCGGTTGACTCGAGCATCAACATCGGCACGGCCCAATGCGCCAGCGTGATGCGAATCGGCCTGTTTAGGAAAAGCGCGTTACCGAACGGGTGGGACAGGTGTTGACCGAGTGCATCCCGCGAGATGACGCCGATCGGCCGACCCTGGTCCAGCACCATCGCCGCGAAAGTGCTGGTCAATTCCCGAAATCGCAGCGACAAGGCGGCAAGGGTTTGATCGGCGTCGATCGAAAACCACTGGCTCGGGTCTGAGACCATCGATCCGATCGGGACTGAAAGGTCTTCCCCAACCGGCGAGGCCAACGGGGCGGTATGAGCGGACTCCATCTTGACTCCATTCCTCGACGAATACATCAGACTGATCTTCCCGTTCATTCATCGGGCATCCGACATATCACCTTTCTGATGTGGGCGCTTATTCACCAAATCTTAGCCAAACACTAACGAATCGAGTCAAGGAGATGAATCCCGGGAACGCAGGGGCGTCACCTCACCTTCATGTTGCAGTTTTTCATAGCGGTTGGTCGATGGAAGAACTGACGGCTCGCCCAAGGACGTGGGCGGGATTGTTGGGCGTGGAACGCCGGCCGTCGGGAATGTGGGCGCGCCTTGAGTTGTTGCGCCCGCGAGGTGGATTGCCTCGACGACCGAACGGAGTTCAACATGAGTTTTCGCCCCACCGACGTCCTGTCCTCGGTCCTGGAAGTTGGTTTTTTCGTCTCCGCAGCGGTTATCGCCGCCATCGGGGCCATTTCCCTGCGATAATCGCGGGTTAGCGATGTCACCGGCAATCGTTAAGATTGTGTAAATATCTTGCCATCGGACCACGCGGTTTGATAGCCTGATAGGCAAGTGACATCCACCCCAACCATCCCGTCGATCAAGATGAAGACCGTTTCGTCCGAGGCCATGTCGGCACGACAAGGCCCGTCGACCGGGCACGCCGTTCTGAGCGCCCGCGATCTGAGCGTCTTCTACGGCGAGTTTGAAGCGATCAAAAAAGTCACCTTTGACGTCAATGCCAACGACGTTGTCGCGTTCATCGGCCCGTCCGGGTGCGGCAAAAGTACGCTCCTACGCTCGATCAACCGCATCAACGACATCATCCCCGGCTGTCATATCAAGGGCAATCTGAGCATCGGCGGGCATGACATCTACGGCAAAGACATTGACCTCGTCCAACTGCGACGACAGGTCGGTATGGTTTTCCAGAAAGCCAATCCCTTTCCCCGCTCCATCTACGAAAACCTGACCTTTGGCCCGCGGTTGCAGGGTATTAACAACAAAGCCGACCTGGCGAATCTGGTCGAAGACTGCCTCCGCAAGGCCGCGCTTTGGGACGAAGTCAAGGACCGCCTCCACGCCTCCGCCCAAGGCCTGTCCGGCGGGCAGCAGCAACGCATGTGCATTGCTCGCACACTGGCGACCAAGCCGCAGATCCTGTTGATGGATGAGCCGTGTTCGGCACTGGACCCGATTGCCACCAGCAAGATCGAGAATCTGATCGTCGAACTCAAGCAGTATGTCACGATCATCATCGTCACCCACAACATGCACCAGGCCGCCCGCGTGAGCGACAAGACCGCTTTCTTCTATGTTGGGGAATTGATCGAATACGATCAAACGAACACCATTTTCACCAGCCCAAGCCACAAGAAAACCGAAGAATACGTTACGGGACGGTTCGGCTGATTGGCTGCGATTTATTGTCAATTGACGATTCCTCCGATAGATTAAGTGTGGGTGATCAAGAATCGCCCATCTCGATTCTCGCGCGGAACGGAAACATCGGATCATGGCACATCATTTTGCAGACCTTCTGGATACCTTGCGATCGCGCATCGCGCGGATGACCGCGCTGGTGCAGGATATCGTTGAGAAAAGTGTCGAGTCGGTCTCCAACCTCGACGCCGACCTGGCGCGGGCCGCGATGGAGTCCGATGACCGCATCGACGAGGAAGAAGTCAATATCGAGAAGCAGGCGATCGACCTGCTTGCCCTCTATCAGCCCGCCGCCAGCGATTTGCGAACGATCACCATGATCATCAAGGTCAATGGCGATTTTGAACGCATCGCCGACTGTGCCGTCAATGTCGCTCAGCGGGTGCCGCTTCTGGCGAAAATGGGCGACTATATCGTCAGTTCCGATCTGCGCCTGATGGCCAACACCGTCACCTCGCACCTGCGCGACACCATCAATGCCTACAACCTTTCGGACATCGATTTAGCCAAACAAGTGCTCCGCGCCGATGACGTGCTTGACGCGCTATATCATCAGATTGTCCAGGAAACGCTCGGCGTGCTGGAAAGCGAACAGCATCGCGCCAATCGCGACCTGAGAACGATCATGATCGCCAAGAATCTGGAGCGCATGGGCGATCACTGCACGAACATCGCCGAGGACATCGTCTACGTCCAGTCCGGCCACATCATCCGACACCGCCACGCGGTATAGCGCGTAGCGGCTGCCCGCAATGGACGTATTCGTCCAACTCCATTACATTCCACGCCATCATTCCTCGCAAAGGCGGTGCATGTGGCGTTGGCAAATTGTCAGGTCGAAGGCTGTTCGCTACCGGTCTCCAAAGACGGGTACACGTTTTGTCTGGATCACTGGAAAGCCGAACGTGCTGGCCATGTGATTCGGTGCGAAAAATGTGACAAGTGGCACGACAACGATCACCGATTGTGTCGCGCCTGCGCCAAGACGTCGTCAGGCGCTGGCCGGTCAAACGCGCATCGCGATGATGATGAGACGCCGTACGGCTTCTTATCTTCCACGCGTATCGGCAAGCATTTCGATATTTCCTCGATCAAGGTCAATCTGATCCTCGCCGAGTTGGGTTGGATCGAAAAATATGTCAAAGGCTGGCTTCCGACCGAACAAGGCAACGTCCACGGTGCCAACGTTCGCGAAATGCGTAACGGCGTGCCGTTCGTCGTCTGGCCGGACTCCATTCTCAAGAACGCCGCGCTGCTGAACAGCATCCGTGAACAAACCGGTGATACCACCACGAGCCCGAGCGCGGCTACCGCCGCTTCAGCGGCACCGCACCCGCCCGCGCCAGCCGCATCGTCTTCTTCCCCCAAGCCAGAAGCCCCGAGCCCAAAGCCCCAACCCGACGATTTCCGCTCCAAGTTCCCCGCCAACTTCCGCACCCAGGACGGCCATCAGGTCCGCTCCCGCGCCGAGGTGCTAATCGACAACTGGCTGTACATGCAAGGCCTTGTCCACGCCTACGAACGTCGCCTCCCCATCGAGGAAGAATGCTACTGCGATTTCTACCTCCCCGGCGGCAAGGGCGTCTACATCGAGTTCTGGGGCATGGAATCCGACCCCAAATACGCCGCCCGCCAAGCCGCCAAACGCGCCATCTACACCAAGTACAATCTGCGACTCGTCGAACTCAACGACGACGACATCGAACGACTGGATGACGTGCTGCCGAGGATGTTGTTGAAGTTCGGGATTGAGAGTGCATAAGAGTCGCCGCTCGATGGTTTGCCTAGGAAGGAAACGGACTTGACTTTTATTTACTTATAAGTTAACATGATTCATCAGGTAACCGATTATCTTCCTGGACGCATGCTCGCTACTCGAGTCTGGATTTCGGACGCAGCAGCAGCAGCCTTCCTGAAGTACCAGAAGCGAGAGAACCCAAAGAACTATTTCGCCAAGAAGTTGGAACGATATGCGACCAACGGTTTCAGGCATTACATTAGCGAGGACGGGCCTATCAAAAATGAAGGCGAAGGAATCTTTCGGATAGGTGACGGAAGTCTGTTTCGGCTTATCGGCTTTTTTGAGAATGGTTCGAACTTCATCGTCATCGATGCGTTCCTCAAGAAGGGCCAGAGACTGAACGCCAGCGAACAGCGACGGATTGATGAAGTTATTAGAGTTCGACTAGAGAAGCGGTGGAGCAAGACAGATGGGTAAGGATATTCAGAAACTACGCGATGGGCTCAGTGCTTTCGATTTGACGTCGGAAGCTATTTCGCTCGACTTGCGCCTCGATCTGTCTGAGATTCTGCTCTCGGCTCTCCGGTCAAAGGGGTGGCGGCAGATCGATCTCGCGCGCGCTGCGGGTATGAAGCCGGCGTATATCAGCCGCGTGTTGCACAGCAATCAAAACGTTACTTTTGAAGTGGTCGCAAGGCTTCTGCACGCCCTTGGAGCGACCGTAAGCCTAACCGCCGACCGGCGGTCGGTCGGTCGCACAGACGATGTTAGCTACACCCTAACGGACACAACTTATGGCGAAGAAATCATCGAAGAGGTCGAAACAGACGCATGCAACGCAGCCGATCGAACCGCCCAAAGTACCTGAGCGAGTGACACGTACCGTAAAACTCGGAGACTTGCAGCGGATCGATGACCCCCAAAAACCAACGACTTGGGCCGATTTCCTCCAGGTCGCGCACCGTTCAGACCTGCCAGTTCTGCAACTGCGTTTTTACTCGCAGGTAGACATGGCTGCGTTTGAGACGGCGCGAATAATGATCTCTGAGACGCACGCTCGACGAATGGTGGACCTGATGTGTCGCATCCTGAAATATCAGCCGAGCGTGGAACTGGGTATTGTGCCTGACGATTCAGAGGGACTTACGCCATCAAGGCAAGAATAGGGTTTAATCCAACCCCTCTTCCCGCCACCGCATGTGGCAATCGTGTTGTAACGCTTTGAAAATGTCACCTGTTTTGACGCAATGAAAATGTCACCGATCAGCCCGCTTTCCGCAACACCGGGGAGGGCTGTTTCAACCCCGATTTGCTCACTATCCGGATCTGCTGAGCCTTCGTCGGCTTAT
>JBGSMH010000618.1:0-2058 GCA_041740275.1 Phycisphaerae bacterium | reverse complement strand
GATCAAAGTGGACTTTCCTGTACGATTCCTGTGATTTGACGCTTAACTGGTCAGCACCAAAGGGTCGTGCGCGATCGGTATGTAGGGCACGCCATTGCGTGCCGGGATTTGCGGCACGCAATAGCGTGCCCTACGAAACATCGCGCGGCTTGACGCACGGTGAAATTGAGAGGGCAGATGTCCATCATCGATAGAATCACACAAACGGGACCGCCAGCAGTTGCGGGTGACCGCTTTGAGTTGACCAACAAAGAGAAGGCTTCGTTGCTCGCGGGCGTGGATGACTGGCATGTGCGCGGGGTGGAACGGCTCGGCCTTCCGACCATCCGCGTCACCGATTGCGGCCATGGCGTGACGCTGTGCGGCGATCGGTGCAGTCCGGCAACATGCTTTCCGACCGGCATCGGGATGGCCAGCACATGGAACGTTAAACTGATGGAGCACGTCGGCGAAGTGCTCGGCCGCGAAACGCGGGCATTGGGTTGCTCGATCATGCTCGGCCCGATGATCAACCTGCATCGCATCCCGCTCAACGGCAGAAGTTTTGAGACATTCAGCGAAGACCCGGTGTTGGCGGGGTTGCTTGGGGCGGCGATTATTCGCGGGATCCAACGCGTCGGCGTCGCCGCCTGCGTCAAAGCAGTGGCGGCCAACAACCAGCAGCGCGAACAGGACAAAATCTCGTCGATGGTGGATATGCGCACGCTGCGCGAGTTGTATCTGCTGGGCTTTGAGATCGCGATTCGCGACGGCCGCCCCGCGACAGTGATGACATCCTACAACGGTGTCAACGGCGAGCTAACTTCCGAAAATCGCTGGCTGCTGACAGACTTGATCAAAGGTGAATGGGCGTTCGAAGGGTTGATCGTCTCCGACTGGCGCGCGGTCAAATCGAAGCGCGTCTTTACCTCGGGGCTGGATCTGGAAATGCCTGGCCCGGGCAAATTCCTTAACACCGCAGCGGTGCTGAGTGCGTTGGAAAGCGGCGAACTCAGCCAGGAAGACCTGGACGACAAGGCCCGACGAATCGTCTCGGTGCTGGATAAGTATGGCCGGGCACCGGAATCCGATGGCGCACTGGATACGCCCGAACATCGCGCGATCGCGCGACAGGTGGCCGAGGAAAGCATTGTCCTCCTAAAGAACCAGAACGATCTATTACCGCTGGACAAAAAGCGGCTGAAGCGCGTTCTGGTGACCGGTCCCAATGCCGCCTCGGCGCGATTGGGGGGAGGCGGGAGTGCATCGGTCACGCCGTTCTACAGCATCAGCCCGCTGGACGGGATTCGCGAGATTTGCGGCGATGATGTCGAGGTGCGTTTCGTCGAAGGGTGCGGGATTGTCGGGTCGATGGAGACACTGATCGCGCAGGTCGATCATCTCGACACCTACGGCAAGCGGACGACGGGTTGGCAGGCGGAGTTCTTCAATAACGGCGTTCCGAGTGACAAACCGGATGCGACGTGGGTGGTGCCGCAGATCGACTATTCGTGGGGATGGGCCGCGCCCGGACCGGGCGTGCTGCGTTGCAACTATGCGGTGCGATTCACCGGGCGTCTTACGCCTACATTGAGCGGAAAATATCGCCTCGGCTTGTTCGGACAGGAAGGCTGCGTTCGGCTGCGGATGAATGGGGAAGTCATTTGTCGCGCCTGGCCTGAAGACGACAATTTCGAAGGCAATTACGTCAGTCAATACGAGACGGCGGAAGTCGAATTGGTCGCCGGTGAGCCGGTGGAGTTCGTCGTTGAGTATCAGAAACGCGCCGCACGCGGCGCGGTGCGGATGGAGTGGCAAATCCCCGGCGCGATCGACCGGCTCAAACAGGCGACCGACGCCGCGGCAGAGGCGGATGTGGTGATCGTCTGTGCGGGGCTGTCCAATCTTCATGAAGGCGGGTCACGCGATCGCGTAAATCTGGACCTTCCTGAACAGCAAATACGGCTGATCGGGGCCATCACCAAAGTGAATCCGAAAACCGTGGTTGCCCTCTTCAATGGCGGGCCGTTGGTGATGCCGTGGGAGAAAGACGTTCCGGCGCTGCTGGAGGCCTGGTAT
>JBGSMH010000617.1:0-4299 GCA_041740275.1 Phycisphaerae bacterium | reverse complement strand
AGGTTAAACCGCATCGGCCACCATTGGTCACGCGGCAGCGCGTTGATCGCCTGCTCAAACTGATCATCCCCCAGCGCCAGCGACGCCCGACGCATCAGCGGCAGAATCCGCTCCCTTGCGTCCGGCGGATCCAGATTCATTTGCCAGGCGCGGGTGGTGAACGGCATCACCCACTCGGCCGCCCGCTTGATCGAGCGATTATCTTCCGTCCCCTCGCGCCACAGATTGATCCCCACCTCATCTCCCGCATCCGCCAGGTGCATGAACGCTTCGAGATTAAAACAAGTGTAGCTCATCGGACGAGTTCGCGCCCATTCGTGCGGCTGCTTGCCATCGGGTTCGATCTGATTGGCGATACGCCGACCCAGCACACTGCGGACGATTTCCCGTGCGGCGTTGATCCGATCACAATAGAGGCAGAACCACGCGACCTGTGCGTCGTACCACGTCCCGTGGTTGTTGTGCTCCATCCGCTCGGTCAGACCCAGTTCATTGGTGAGTAACCAGTCGATGTAGTCGTCAAACCAGTTGCGAAGCGCCAGTGCATCGCTGATGGTCAGTTGGGGCGGCGGGCAGGCGATCAGCAGGCGGATCAACTCCACCCATTCCTCGGTGTCGACAATGCCAATACCACGTCCGTCACTGATGCCGGGGACCGCCTGCCCGTAGCGAAGATTCGGGTTCATCCGCGTGTGCGGGTCGATGAACCAGGTGCGAATCAGTTGCATCGCGCGGCGTCCGAAGCGGTCTTCGCCGGTGAAGGCTTGTGCGAGAATGAGCGTGACCGCATTGCGGCTCATCGCGTCCAGCGACGCCGAATCCGTCGCGACGCTTTCGCGCTCGGGATTGACCAGACCGTCGCGGCGAATGTAAGGCAGGCCGTCATGGGTCTCTGGGTTGGGCCACCAGTACGGTCCGATCGAATAGTAATCGTGTTTGTCCCCGCTGGGGGGCACGGTTTTTTTGTACATGACGCTGTACGGGCCTTCGCGCAGGACGATCTCGGCCCGACGCCCAAGCCGATCCAACGCCGCAAGCATCATCGGGTGCCGCTCGTTGATCAGTTGGCGAGTGCGCTGAAGGTTCTGTGGCGTCATGTTGGACGCGAATCCTAGCAAGAGCCGCCGGTTGAGGCGATACTCTCGTCGCCGATTCAGTAAAAAGGAGCCTTGATCGTGAAGCGAATGGATTTTACCTGGGATTTTCCGCTGCCGCGCGTGCATACCGGCATGTTGCTGGGCAACGGGCGAATGGGCGTGATGGTGTGGGGTGAAAAGAACGTCCTGAAGATCACGCTGGGACGCTCCGATTGGTGGGACCATCGTGGCGGCAAGGAGTGGACCGATGCGAGGAATTGGCTTGACGTCCGGGCCGCACTCGAAGCGTATGATGAACCGGCGATCCGTGCCCTTTTTGCCGAGCCCACGGAAGGCGGCGTGGCGCGACCGACGCTGATTCCGGTCGGTCGATTCGAGTTGCATCTACCCGCCGGTGCGGAACTGGTCCGGGGACGCCTGGATCAACGCCAGGCAGTGGTGACGATCGACGTGCGAATCGGCGGAAAGACGCACGAACTGTCGCTGGAATTGTGCATGGATAAGTCGCTGCTGCGCGTCGGCCTCAGCGACGGGCTCAATGCCTGTTCCATCCGCGCACTGCCCGCCTGGGAGACGGCGGGTAAGGCGCTGCTGCGGCGCGGGATCGAACGCCCGACAATGATCGCCAGCGACGGCCTGATCGGCTTTACCCAACCCCTCCCGGCCGATCCGGGGCTGACTGCGGTCGCCAGACGCGATGATCAAAAGATTTGGATCGCGACATCGATGGATGGTCAGACGCCCGCGAATTTCCTAGTGCAACAGGCAACCGATGCCGATCTGGATGCGTCGCGGGCGTGGTGGGCACACTATTGGGGCCGCTCGCCAACGATTGATGTGCCGAATCCGTTGGTGCAGTTTCTGTTCGACTACGGGTTGTATAAGTTCGCCGGGCTGACCTGCCCGCTGGGCGTGGCGGCGGGGTTGCAGGGACCGTGGATCGAAGATTACACCACCCCGCCTTGGTCGGGTGATTATCACTTTAATATCAACGTGCAGATGTGTTATTCACCGGCGTACCTGAGCGGCAATCTCAATCACCTCAAACCGCTGTTTGATCTGATTCAAAGCTGGATGCCGGCGCTACATGATCACGCGCGTAAGTTCATGGGGATTAATGACGGGATCATGCTGCCGCACTCGGTGGATGATCGGTGCAAAATTGTCGGGAGCTTCTGGACCGGCGAGATCGACCACGGCTGTACGGCGTGGGTCGGAAAAATGATGTACGACTACTGGACATTCGGCGGGGCCGACGATGCATGGGCAAAGGATGTCGTGCTCCCGTTCCTGCGCGGCGCGATGCGCGTCTATGAACAGATGCTGGAGCGCCAAGGCGACAGGCTGGTGCTGCCGGTCAGCGTCTCTCCCGAATATCGCGGGGATGCGATCAACGCATGGGGACGCAACGCCAGCTTCCAGCTTGCCTGCATTCACATGCTCTGCGAGAAGTTGATTGAGCTGTCGTCGCGATTTGGCCAGCCGGCGCGAGCGATCTGGCAGGAACTGCTCGACACGTTGCCAGCGGCGTGCGTCGAGGATGGCAAGATTTCGCTATGGGAGGGCACGGGTTTGGAGGAAAGCCATCGGCATCATTCACATCTGGCGGGGATCACGCCGTTTGACGTAATCGATCCGGCGGACCCGAAATGGAAAGCAATATTCGATAAATCCATCCAGCACTGGATTCGCCAGGGCGTCGGCCAGTGGTCGGGTTGGTGCATGCCATGGGCCGTTCAACTGCATACCCGCTGCGGCAATGCGGGGATGGCAGAACTGTTGATCGAGAGTTGGGAACGTGTGTTTACCAATGCCGGGCACGGCACGCTGCACGATTGCGAGATCGCCGGTTTCACGCTCATGGGCGCTGATTCGCTGGGCAATCCGCACCGCAACGAGATCATGCAGATGGACGCCGGGATGGGCATGGTCAACGCGATTGGCGAGATGATGTGTTACGCTCAACGCGGCGTGCACCACTTCTTCAAAGGCTGCCCGAATCGCTGGGAAACGGTGCGATTCAACGACATCCACTGCTCCGGCGGCTTTGTCGTCAGCGGCGTGCGCGAGCGGGGCGAAATCACGCTCGATATCCGCGCCACGCGCGACGGCGTTTTCACCTATGCCGATCCAACCAGCGGGCAGGTCTGCAAGCTGGATTTCAAGGCGGGCGATCTAAAGCAGATCAGGAATAGGCCTCGAGAATCCGCTTGATGACGTTGCTGGTGGAGCGTCCGTCAATCAGCGGTGCCAGCGCCACGTGCCCGCCGCGGGCTTCGACGATTTCCCAACCGACGACCTGCTCCTTGGCGTAGTCCGCGCCCTTGACCAGCACGTCGGGTTGCACCGCCTCGATCAGTTCCAGCGGCGTATCGGTATCAAACTTGATCAAGTAATCGATGCTCTCCAGTTCCTCCAGCACGCCGATGCGATCGTCCTCGCTGACGACCGGGCGTTTATCGCCTTTGAGTCGGCGGATCGAGGCGTCGGTATTGACCCCGACGATCAATAGATCGCCTTGCGCCTTGGCAAACTGGAAGTATTTGACGTGGCCGAGGTGAACAAGGTCAAAACAGCCGTTGGTGAAGACGATTTTCCGACCGGCTTTGCGGTGGGTATCGATCTCAGACAGGAGCGAACCGAGCGATCGCTCCTTGCCGGACGATTGGCGTTGTTCGTGCAACAGGTCGGCGATGATCTCCTGTCGGGTGATGGGGACGCAGCCGAGCTTTTCGACTTCCAAACCCCCGACGACGTTGGCCAGTTCAACCGCCTCATGCCACCCCGCCCCGGACGCCCGCGCCATCGCCAATGCAGTCAAGACCATATCGCCGGCCCCGGTGGCGTCGGCGACCTGCCTTGGACGCGACGCCAGCAACTGCCGCGATCCGTCTTTCTGTGCCAGATAACTGCCCTTGTCGTTCATGGTGATGACGCACGCATCGAGTTTAAGCTTGTCGATCAACAGCCCGGCGGCCCGATCGCAGGTGGCATTGTCGATGATCCTGATGCCGGTCGCCTTTTCGGTCTCCGGACGATTGAGTTTGATCAGCGTCGCACCGGCGTACTTGCTGTAATCACTCAAGCGGGCCGGATCGATCAGGACGGGGATGTTCTTGGATCGTCCCAGTGCGATCAGCCGCTGGGTGAGCGATTCGGTCAGTACGCCTTTGTTGTAGTCTTCCAGACACAACACCTGCGC
>JBGSMH010000616.1:0-3626 GCA_041740275.1 Phycisphaerae bacterium | reverse complement strand
GGTACGACGCCGACCCAACCCGTGACTTTCTTGAAACCTACGAACTTTTCGCCGCCTACAGCTACGACGCCATGCGTCTGGCGGAACTCGCCAATGAGCTGGTCGTTTACGGCGCGCTCAGCAGCGACGCGCAATACAGCGCTGTGGCTCGCAGCTATTTCCTCCATCTGATCGATCACATGAAATTTCATGTGCAGCATCACGACGCGGGGTTGGTCTATGCACGAATCGCCATTCCCCTGGCAAATATCTATACGCACCTCAGCCATACCCTGACGGAACATGAAAACGCGCGCTTCGTGATGCAACTCAACTCCGTCGGCGCCGCTATCCGACAGTCCACCGCCCACTGGCTTAAGAATCTCGCCAGGATGCCTTACAACAATCACTTCGCCCACCATCGCCAGGCCCTGCTGGCCGTCGGTCTAGCCATCAACAACACGGACTGGCAGACCGAAGCGCTCACCGGCCCGCGGAATTTCGGAGAACTACTCGCCGGTTCCACGACCGACGACGGTTTGTGCTACGAGTCGTCCACTATCTATCACTACGTCACTCTCGCCGGCTTGCTCCATACGGCGAGCCTTGTCGCCCATCACCCGCAACTCGGTCGCGACTTTTTTCGCGAATCGTTCGCCAATGGCCGATCGCTCAAGGACATGTTCGACGCACCGCTCAATATGTTGTTGCCCACCGGAGAAATGCCCTCCGTCGGCGATTGTTACAACGTTCGCACGCCGCTCTGGAAGCATAAAGCCGCGATGTATGAGCAAGCGTACGCGGTGTATAAGGATCCTCGATATGCCTGGCTCATCCAGAAAGCCGGCCCCCGAGCCTCGTTCAACGCCCTGGTCTATGGGGTTGATACCTTGGAATCGGCAGCGGCCCCCTGCCCTAAGACGAAAGTATGGCTGGAGCACCGCTATGGCCTGCTCACCTCGAAACCCATCCCGTCCAGTGACTATTGGAACTCCCACGCCGCCTTCATCACCGGTGATCTCTCAGGCATCCACCACCACAAAGATGCGCTTTCGATTCAACTCGCGCTGGGTGGAAAGCTCTGGCTTGAAGATGTCGAATCCAATGCAGTCGAGCAACAGAAATTCGCCGCCGCGATTCAGAGGAACTTCAACCGGACGATGCTTCCGCACAACCTTGTCGTCGTGGATCAGCAGGATCAGTGTGAGATCGCCGCTCCGCTGCCGATTACGGAATTCAAAGACTGCGAGAACTTCCCCACCATCGCGATGGCGGACCCCAGTGCAGTGCTGACCAAAGGGGTCGTCCGCTTGCGTCATCTCGCCCTCACGCCAGATTACTGCCTCGATCTCTATCAACTGCGAAGCGAAACCGGACACACGTATGACTTTGTCATGCACCCGCGGACCGATACGCCGATCGAACTCCCCTTGGGCCTGTCCAATCCGATCGCGCTCCCGGGCACGCCGCCCTACTCGGTCCTGCGTAATCCGACCTCAACGTCCATCACTGACAACGGGGTCACGCTGAAATGGTCACAGCAGAATGTCACCTTCACCGCAGATATCTCCACCAACCACACCGCGGAACTTATTTCCGCCCAATGGCCTACCAAGTCCGACAACACCGGCCCGTGGCGGACGCTGCTCATGCTTCGCATCACCGCGCAGTCGGCCTATTTCCTCGCCCTTTACCAGCTTCGTGGCCAGGATTCGCCACCTTGGAAAATCCTCTCCGCCACCCGCCTTTACAACGGCCTCTCCCACGAATTCCGTATCACAACATCCAATTCAAAACACTCTCGCGCCCACACGTTCACCGCTCTTTGATCGCAGTCGAGCTTGAAACTCGGAACGGGCGCACATGATGATCCTTCTGTTTCTACAAGTCAGACGCATCGGGCGTGATCCCCGCGCTTGTAGTTGCCCATTTTGATCCCTTGGGAAACGAATTGGCGACGTAGGCGTCGCAGCTACCATGAGACCGGCGCGCATTTCATCCGCGAAACGTATCAGACGCGGGCCGAAAAATTAGCAAACCAACGCAAACTGCACTCCCCCGCCATTGCAAAAAACGGCATCTGCGGGATGATCTTGCCCCATGACCGCAGCCGCTGACAAGAAGAGTGAAACCAACGTCAAGGAGACGATCGAGTCGATCCTCGTCGCGTTCATTCTCGCGTTCATTTTTCGGTGTTTCGTCGTTGAAGCGTTCGTCATCCCCACCGGGTCGATGGCACCCACATTGATGGGCGCGCACATGTCCTTTCGTTGCCCCGACTGCGGCTACGACTTTGAGGCCGGTTACGCCACCGGCGGCGATTCGTTTGCGATCCTCAACAATGCCGACGCGATCTACCCGATCTACTGCCCCAACTGCGGGCTGCACCTTCCCAAGTCGTCGGTGAATGATCCGGATAACGACGCCACCACCCCGCCGCTGAAGTTTGGCGACCGGATTCTGGTGATGAAGTATCTGAATCTGTTTGGCGACAACCCCCAGCGTTGGGATGTGGTGGTCTTCAAATCCCCCGAAAATACCGCCGCCCCCGGCGATTATTCGGTCAACTATATCAAGCGACTGATCGGCAGACCGGGCGAATCGCTCTTCATCGGTCAAGGCGATGTCTACGTCGCACCGCCGGGTTCGGACAAGCAAGATCCCAACAGCTACAAGGTGCAAACCAAGCCCAAGTGGGTGCAGGATGCGTTGTGGCGGATCATCTTTGACGCCGATTTTGTCCCTCAATCGCGCGGCAGTGAGCGTGAAGCCAGTGCCCGCTGGACGCAACCCTGGCAACAGGCCGCCGGCACGGGTTGGAGCAACGATAATCCTTCAACCAACACCAGCCCGCGCCAGTTTCGATTCGATAACCCCGCCGGTGCGGGCGTGCTGGTCTTCAATCGCAACGCCAACCCCACCGCCGCCACGTTCAACGACTGGCTGGCATATGACCAGACGGGCGACCAGACCAAAGGGGACCGCTACAAAGATCCTCCGTACAATGATGTCCGCTCGGTCGGCGATCTGAAGGTGCAGTTTTACCTCTCCAAACTCAAAGGCGACGGCGCAATCCGCGCGGTGCTTTCCAAGCAGACGCCCGACCTCAAGAGTAGTTATGAGTTCATCGCCGAGCTAACGACCAATCAAGCCCGCCTGATCATGCGCTCCCCTGACCGCACCGAAGCTGTCATCGGCACGCACCCGATGAAACTCGATGGCAACCATCACATCGAATTCGAAGACGTCGATTACAAAGCCACGCTCCGCATCGACGGCCAAGAGGTTGCGGCGATCAAGTATGAACCCAATGTGCAGGACGTGATCAATTTCGCCAACGTCTCTCCCGCCAGTGCGGCGCGGATCGAAGGCGAACGATCATCAGCGCTGATCGAGCACCTGCAACTGTGGCGGGACAATTTCTATCGCTCCGACGGGTACCGGATCAAACGTGCCTTCCCCACGCCTTCGCTGAATGATGTCGTGACGCTGAAGGACAAGGAATATTTCTGTGCAGGCGACAATTCGTTCATGAGTCAAGATGGCAGAATGTGGACGGAATCGGTCAATCTGCCTGATGAGGCGCTAACGGCACAGCCCGGGGTTGTGCCGGAGCGGTTTATGCTGGGCAAGGCGTTTTTCGTCTA
>JBGSMH010000615.1:0-9797 GCA_041740275.1 Phycisphaerae bacterium | reverse complement strand
AAGGGCGTCTGCGTCGGCGGTGGTGCGGGCGGTGGTGTAGATCTGCACCAGCTTGATCTGACACCCCTGCGATTTCAGCGTCGCCAGACGGTCGATATAGGCGTCGATCTCCGCGTCGCTTGGTCCGGCGTTCTGATACCTCAAAAAAAGCGACTGGATGACAATTGGCCGAACCCGGCCGGCATCGCGGATGTTGTCCAGCACGCGCTGGAGCGGAATCGTGGTGCGTTCGATCGTGCGGTAATACGCCTCGGTCCCGGCATCGAGCTTGGCCCAGATTTCGCCGTCGTGTTGATCCAGGTAAGCAAGGGTCTGCTTAACACGATCTTGATGAAAGAGCGTGGCGTTGGTGATCAGCACGATTTTGCAGTCGGTGATCGCCAATTTCTCGACGACGTCGGCGACCAGTTCGCACGCCTGTTGAAACTGCAGGCACGCCGTCGGTTCGCCGTCTCCGGAGAATGCGATGTCGTTGAGTCGGCGAAGTGACGAACCGGCCCGATCAAAAGGCGGGTGCTGCCAGATCTCGCCGGTCTGGGCAAGTGTAAGCAGGTGGGTCAATTCACTTCGAATCACATCCAAATCCACCGATTTGTCGACAGGGGGTTTGGTTCGATCGACGCTGCAATACACACAATCAAAATTGCAGACTTTGTCCGGGTTGAGATTGATTCCTATTGACAGCCCGCGACTACGTCGGCTGACCACGGGATAGACAAACCGATGGGTCTCCCAAACGCGATCGTGCAGGGCAAACAGGCTTTTGGCGGGGATATCGCTCACGGTAGGGATGCTAATCGTGAAGCGAAAAAAAGAAAGCCGACCCGGGCAGAGTCGGCTTTCGAAGAGTGAGACCCCGTACGGGTTGCGGGGAGACGAGGCCTCACATGGTTTGTCACGATGGCTATCCCCCAAATAACCACCGCTAGTAATACAGGAATATTACAGCCGCGTTGTATGAATACCACGAAATTTGGCACCCCTAAACAGGTGGATTTGCGCGGTTTTGACTGGGGGTCTGACAGGACGTTGTCAGGGGTATAGACCCAACTCGATCCATTCCGGGGCAAAGACGCTTGACCCAATTCGGCTATTCCTGACCCATATCCGATTCGTCATCGCTGTTGTCATCGTCATTATCTTCCGATGTCGCTGGCTTGGGTGTCGGCGGTTCATCGTTCTTCATCAGTTCGCGAAGCAGGATGGTCGCGTACGCACCGGGCGGCAGCGTAAAGGCGACGGTGATAAATCCACCGAAATTGTCGACGCCGGATTCGAGTTGGGCGTCTTTGAGTTGGACACGGAAGGGGCGTCGGTCGCCGTGCGAGCGGTCGCGATAATTGGATCGGAAATCGTCGGGGCTGACGTCGTATTCCCTGAACAACTCGGCTTCCATTTCGCGTACTTTTCCGCGCGGCATGGACAATCGCCTGCCGATCATCGGGCCGGTGGGGCTGATCTCAAAACTGTCGGCACGGGGTTGTTCGAGTGCCGCGTTTTCAACGACAAAACACGCGCCATTTTCATGCTTCAGCGCCATGTCGCCATCCCACAACTTGTCGATGCCGTTGATGCGCTGGCAGAGGATTTTGTTGAAGATGCGCGATTGCATCGCGGTGACCCAGAGCCTGCGAATCTGCATATCTGCCGCCATCACGGCTTGATAGGCGTCGCCGGTGCGATGCAGGCGGGAGAGGGCGCGGATTTCCAGCTTTGCCCAGTGAGGCCACGCGTTCATCGCCCGCTCGTAATCGCCAGCCGCGAATAAAGTGCGGGCCTCAAGGACGTCGGACTTGTCTTCACCCGGGCGAGGTTCGCCCAGCAACAGCCGCAACACTTCCTTGTCGTCCCCGCGCACAAATGCCGCACCCAGTAGATCGTTATTGCCACGACGCCCGAAGCGTTGCTCGCCGAAAAAATTGGGTACGCCACGCTTGGAGAGGATGTCCAGTTGCGGCTTGAGGAGAACGACCTTGGTCGGATCGACGTTACGAATCTTGATCGCAAACCGGTTTCCCGAGAGATGGCCAAGGCGGATTTTGCTGCGGTGTTTTGCCGCCCATTTGACGGTGAGTCGATCCGACGTGATCGCCATCACCGCTTCGGGTTTGACCAGCGGGATGGTGAGGATCTGCCGGGTGACGGCCTGACCATCTTTCATCCCCGCGTAGCCAATGCCGCGGCGATCAATGCCGAGCTGTCGGCCGATATAGTCGCAGGCTTCAAATGTGCTGATGCCCACCTTTTCGATCTCTGCCATGACGTGATCGCCATCGCCGGTCGGTTCGTAGAGTGGGATTTCCTGCACGAAGAAGTCTTCGGGTCGTTGCTTAATCTTCCCGCCGATGCCTTCGAAATCAGATAGAAAATACGGAAGGTCCATGCCCGCTGCCATGCCTGATCATCTCCTTGACGTGTGCGACTGATCGGAGCAACTGCCCTTACTCCGGCCGATCGTTCTCACAGCGACATCACCATATCGGATATTACGCATTTTGGTACGCCCATGGGACTAAAATGTCCGACATGTTTTTTGCGGTATCGTATTATTTCGTTCCGATTCGCAATGCGCCGAGCAGGATTCGAACCTGCAACCAAGGCATTATGAGTGCCCTGCTCTAACCGTTGAGCTATCGGCGCGAGGGGCAGGTACTTTACCCGATCCACTGTTTTGTCGCGAGCGGATGGCAGTGTGGATCGAGTAGATCAGCAGACCCAGCCAAATCGGCACAAACCCCGCCAACTCGCGCAGACTGGTCGGCTCGTGAAAAAGCTTGATCGCCACGATCAACTGCACGGTCGGGGAAAAATACTGCAAAAAACCAAGCGTACTGAGCCGAAGCGACTGTGCGGCACGGGCGTAAAGCATCAACAGCACCGACGTGATCGCCCCGGCGATCGCCAGCAGAAGCCAGGTGATCGGGTCGTACGTTCCTGCAACACTGGCGTGCCAGAAAATGTAGGCCAGGGCAAATGGGGCAAGGACTGCGGTCTCGATGGTCATCCCCAACAGCGGGCCGACCTGCGTGAGCTTTCGCACCAGCCCGTAGAATGCGAAGCTGAACGCCACCGTCAACGCCAGCCACGGCACACCGCCATTGCTTGCGATGATGATCCCAACACCCACCACCGCCAGCCCCACGCTCAGCCACTCCACCCGGCTCAGCCGTTCGCGCAACACCGTCAAACCCAGCACCACCGACACCAACGGCAAGATATAGTAACCCAGCGACGCCTCGATCAGCCGGTTCCATTTCACCGCCAGGATAAACGCCATCCAGTTTGTCCCGACCAATACCGACGACAGCGAGAGCGCCATCAATCGTTTGCGATCGCATACCACCGCTCGCAGTTCCTTCCCGCCATTGCGGAGCAGCACGATCACAAGGCAAAACAGCAGCGACCAGACCACCCGGTTGGCCAGCAGATCGTCCGCCGCCACGCCTCGGTTGATGATCAGTTGAAAATAGAGCGCGACAAATCCCCAGCACAGATAGGCACTGATGCCGCAGGTCGCTCCGATTGCTCGATCGCGGGCGGTGATCATTGCTCTACTGCCGGTAAAGTAGTCGGCTGGGTCGTGGGTTGCGTCGTTGTGGGCGTCGTTGCCGGTGTTGTCGGTGCTTGATTCGTTTGATTGCCCCAGAGCGGAATCGCCGCGCACATCGCGACCAAACCGATCACCACCCCAAACCCGCTCTTGATGATAATCCCCCAGAACCGTCCCTTGGCCGCTCCGATGCCGATCGCGATCGCCCGATCGCTATTCGGGTCGATCATCCGTTCGATCAGCGTCGCGCCGGCAAAACTCCCGCCGACCGCACCGATGATCGTGCCCAGGATGGGGACTGGGATGAGGAATGATCCGACGATCCCCCCGACCAATCCGCCGACGATCGCACCAATCATCCCGCGTTTGGTCCCGCCAGCCTTGGCACTCCCCGCGGCACCGGCGACAAACTCAACAACCTCCGCGATCAGGCACAACACAAAGATCGCGATCACGCTCTCCCAGCCGACATAATTGCCCCACCCCGTCACTAGCCCGTAGCAAATATGCGCCAACAACATCAGCCACAGCCCCGGCAGCCCCAAAATGTTGATCACCCACCCCGTCACCAACAGCACAATCAGCAAGACGTAATACGACCACTCGAGCAACGTATACCAGGGGATGGAAGGGATGTAGTCGGACATGGGTGGGGGAGAGTTTGGCGTCTGGCGTTTGAAGATCACGAACCACGAACTAGGAATCAAGCCCCCTCAACGCATTATGCACACCGTCAACCACCTCCACCAGTCTCCCGCCGGATCACCATGGTTCGTGGATCGTGATTCGTGGCTGGTGGTTCCTCGAAATTGCGATTCTTGATTTCCGGTTTTCGATCGCGATTCGCAGTTCCCAAATCGCAAATCTTTTCACTTGTTGCATTTGTTGCATCGGCTTTGGTCCATGTGAAAACCATAACCCCCGGCCGCCGCTGGACTTAAAATTTTCGATACCCCAAAAGTGTTGCGCGCCGCGTGCAACTGTTGCAACTCCTACCTTTCCGGCCGGAGATTGGGCCTTCTTATTCACTTGTCAATGAGCGATCGCAACGCGTGGAAACACGGTGACGCATCCCCAAACGCAACGAAATACGACCAGCCAACTATATCCCCGTCCCGGTCAAATGTCGGCGGCAAAATCAGGCAAATCCGCCGATTTCTGGCAACCACCCCGCGCCCCGTTAGCCGCGTCGCTCGCGACGCGTTCCCCGTTGTTCGGTGCCATTTTGTCGCACCGGCGAGTTTCTAGTTGCCGATCCGCAATCGTTTTGGCTAATGTTACTAATTCAATCAGATGGCAGAGGTCTGTATTGGGCGAAATAAGGTCAGTTCTTGAGGCGATTCAAAAACCGACCCCGTTCCGGTCGCCCCAACGTTCACCGCGGCACGCACGGCGGCCGTCGCCCGCACCGCAATACGCCAGGCTCTCGTCGAGCTTGGCCATTTACAGGTCCGGAGACCCGCAGATATGTCCACTTAATTGAAACGCGATTTATCCAAAAATCAGGTGAACAGCACACTTGAGGAAAGCGTCTTGTTTACTGCTGCCGATGATATTGCAAGACGACTATCAACATACTTTACACTTGATTTGGGCTGAGACTGAACGGCATCCTGGAGTTCAATTATGAGCAATGACGCCGAAAAGGAGAGGCTTGATCGAACGATATTCTGGCTCAAGTTTTTTTTGGTCCACATTTGGTTGTTGTTCCTGAGCGCATTGCTGACATACGCTGCTGTTTCCTTCATATTCACTTATTCCAGCCGACTCTGGCAGTTTGATGGCATCAAGTTTTGGGCGTTTTTGCTCTTACTGTTGGTGAACATTGCGTTGGGCATACTTGGCCCAATCATGTGTGTCATCCTCGCAACGTCACTTTATGGATGGAAGCGAAACGATGTCGCGAATAAAAGGTCGTGAAACGGCGATACGCGCTTACAAAGAGGAGACAACATGAACGGGTTGATCCACCAGCTTGAGAGACACGATCGTTGCTAAGCGTATCGTCTTCGAACCTGGACGTCGCGGTGCAAGAGCTGCCCCAGCGCATCGACGTCGCCGGGACGTTCCACTTCGCCGGGCCGAGCACGACGACGGATACGCTCTGGCGATCCGTAACTTAAAGCAGGACAAGTCCACATTACGATTCCCTTGATTTTACAGGCCATCCGGCCTCCCCATGTCTCTCAGTCGACACTGCAAACCCCGTCCCACACTCCGGACATCGGTCGACGCTGGCGCGCAGGTCGTAGCCGCAGACGCGACACAATCCCTCGCGTTTTTCACGCTCGATGCGTCGTTTCCTTCGCCAGCGACGTAACGCGATCAGCGGCAGGGGGAGACAGAGCAGCGTGATGAACCAATACGGGACGCCAACACGCCACGTTATCATGTTGACACGGTCACTCGCCTGCGAGCGACTGAGCGGACTATAGCCAAAGCCGAAGAGCGAATACTTGTGACGATCAGTGGCCGGGATTGCCTCGAAAGCATCCCACCGCCATCCCTGCTGCCAAGTGATCCGGTAAAACTCAACAATCGGTGATGATGGCTCAGTGTCTACGATGTGCCTCATCCTGAGTCTCACGCGTCCATACTCGGAAGAGAATCCGAGAAACTTCACAGTGAGTGGCGCAGGCTGAATGTGCTCTAGTTGGTCGCACCGCCAATACGACCTCCCCCACATCCCCACCGCCGCGAGGAAGAGGAGGGCGGAGAGGATGACGCCGCTCATCCACACCCACCCGAAGATTCGGCTGCGCCAGCGCATGGCCAAGATGATACCCCGAACGTGGCCATTGGCGATTCGGGCGTTGGGACACAGCGGCTGTGTTACCTGCGGCCAATTCGTTTCGTGCAGGCAATTTGAATCTGATCCGCGTTCATCGGCGTTCATCTGTGGCTTCAACGCGTTCTATCGGCAGACGCGACTACGGGGCCGGGTACTTCGGCTTTTGCCCATTCAGCACCGCCATCACGTCTTTGACGACCCAGCTCATGTTTTCCAGTGCGGTCCCGGTGCGCGCGGCCAGGTGGGGCGTCAGCAGGACGTTATCGAGGCCCAGCAGCGGAAAATCGGCCGGGGGGGGCTCGGGCCCATAGACGTCGATCGCGGCACCAAATAGTCGCTTTGCGCGGATGGCGTCCGCCAATGCGTGGGCATCGAGCACCTCGCCGCGTGAGGTGTTGATCAGCACCGCCTCATTTTTCATTAGCGCGATCTGGTCCCGGCCGACCAGATTCTCATTGCCCGGCAGCATCGTCACGTGCAGGCTGAGAATGTCCGACTCGCGATAGAGCGTCTCCTTATCCACCGGCGTGGCGGGGAAATGCAGTTGCGATTGCACATCGAGCAGGTCGTTGTAGATGACTTTCATGCCGAACCCGAGCGACGCGATCTGTCCCATCCGGCGACCGACCCGGCCCATGCCCAAAATGCCCAAAGTCATCTCGTTCAACTGTCGGCCACGCACGGTAGCACGGATTTTCTTGAACTCGCCAGGCGTGTAGGCCTTTTCCTTAAAAAAGTTCCATGGGCGAATCAGTTGTAAAATGTACCCAAAGACAAAATCCCCGACCGCCAGCGTATTGGCGTCGGGGGTGTAGACCACTTCAATCCCGCGTGCCCGACAGGCGGCGACGTCGATATTTTCGATGCCCACACCGCCTCGTCCGACCACCGTTAAATTGGGGCATTTGTCCAAAAACGCCTTTGTGACCTTGGTATAAGTGCGGACGACCAATCCCTGGGCGTGCAACAGGTGCGCATCCAGCGACGGATCGTCGTAGGCCACCTCCCGCACGTCGGCGTGGGTCTTGAGCCAGTCGAGCGGGATGGGGTCGGAACCTTCAGTGACCACGACGATAGGCCGATCAGCTTTCATAGGTTCAGGAAGATAACAGATGACGCGGGCGATGGCTTGCGGTTATGATCCCGCGCTAAACAGGAGTATGCCGATGTGGAAGCAAATGACGGTGGTGACATTGATGGGTTGTTCGATGGTGCTGGGCAAGCCCGGACCGGCGACCTTGCCAACGACCAAACCCGCCACGCAGCCGACAACCAAGTCCGTGAAGCCCGCCGCCAAGGCGTTTCCGACCGCAGCGGAAGTGGCCAAGAAGATTCTGGCCAAGCGCGATGCGGAGGCAAGCAAGTCGCAGGTGGCGTATTTCGATCTCACTACCGCAGTCCGCGAGAAACCGGCCGACTTTTCACTCTTTGGCGAAGAGTCCGAGACGCTTCGCGAGTTGATCGCCCGGATCGACGATGCCAAGGACGACCCGAAAGTGAACGGCGTGCTGATCTATCTGGGATCGGGCACCGGATTGAAGATGGCACAGGTGCAGGAAGTCAGAGAATCGCTCGCCGCGTTGCGCCGGGCGGGGAAAAAGACGTTTGCCTACGCCGACAGCTACGATGCCACGGGATTTATGCTCGCATCGGCATGCACCAATGTCTGCCTGCTTGAAGGCGGGGAGATTTTAATCCCCGGAATCGGGTTTGAAACGATGTTCTATAAAGGCTCGCTCGACAAACTCGGCGTGCAGGCCGACTACGTTCAGATCGGCGAATACAAAGGGGCCGAAGAACCGTTCACCCGCAGCGGACCCAGCGAAGAACTCAAAGGCGAGATGAACAAGCTGGTAGACAGCTATTACAAACAGATCGTCGATACGATTTCGCTTAACCGCAATCTGTCGAACGAGAAAGTGAAGCGCGTGGTCGATAACGCGATCCTGTCCGGGCGGCAGGCCAAGGACGCCGGGTGGGTCGATCATCTGGTGGATGCCGATGGCATGCGTGACCTGATGAAGGCCGAACTGGGCAACGATGTAAATGTCATGCACCATTACGGCATCGCCGAGCGGCAGCCGTTGGATCTGAGCAACCCGTTTGCGATCTTTCAGTTGATGATGCAGAAAGAGCCGGTGAGCGATCTGCCCAAGATCGCGGTGGTCTACGCCGAAGGCACGATCATTGATGGTCAAGGCGGGGAAGGGATGCTGGGCGGGGTGAGCGTCGGGTCTGAAGATATTCGCCGCGCCATGCGTATCGCGAGCCGATCGGACGACGTCAAGGCGATCGTGATCCGTATCGATTCGCCCGGCGGCAGCGCACTGGCCAGCGAAGCGATGTGGCAATCGGTACGCCGGGTCGCCAAAGACAAACCCGTGATCATCTCCATCGGTTCGATGGCGGCTTCCGGCGGGTACTACCTGGCGTCAGCGGGGGAATATATCGTCGCCGACCCCAGTGCCATCGTCGGCTCGATCGGCGTGGTCGGGGGCAAGTTTGTGATGACCGATCTCTACGAAAAACTGGGCATCACCACGCAGACTTTCCAGCGCGGCCAGAACGCCGGGCTTTTCAGCTCCACCGAACGGTTTGATGATCGTCAAAAGCGAATGGTTCGGACTTGGATGAAGAACACCTACGATCAGTTCACCGACCGCATCAAGGAGACGCGCGGCAAGAAGATCAAGGATATTGATGAGGTCGCCCGCGGGCGGATTTTCCTGGCTGAAGAAGCCAAGGGCTTGGGCATGGTCGATGAACTTGGCGGCCTGACCGCCGCGATCAATCACGCCGCCAAGCGGGTGAAGCTGGAAAAAGGGGGGTACGACGTCACCGTTTTGCCCAAGCCTACGACGATCGCCGACATCCTCAACGGAACCAGCGGCGCGGATGCGTCGATGCCAGTCGTTACGCCGCGGATGAAGATCGAGATCAAGCCCGACGCGTTGCTGAGGGTTTTGCCCGCCAACGTTCGCGCTTCATTGGGTCAGCAGTTGCAGTTGATGGAGATCCTGGAGACCCGGCCGGTGGCGGTGATGGCACCGTTTATCGTCAAAGAGTGACCCGCGAACCGGAATCGCGACGCGGGATCAGTCCTCTTTTTTCGGCAACTCGATGACAATCCTCGGCTTTTCCTGTCGGGCCTCTTCTTCGTAGGCGTCTTTGGGCTTGGGTTGTTCCTTGCCGATGGGGATGAGGACTGGCTTCTTGGATTCGCCGCCGGTGCGGACTTCCTGGGCGGCATCTTTGACTTCGGTGGCGAGTTGTCGAATGCTCACCCCGCCGATGTACGCCATCGTCAGAATGAACGCGCCCAAGTGCAGCACGCCGAGCACGACCGCGAAAAATCCCTGTCCCGAAGCCCCTGCCATGAAGTAGTAAAAGACGTTGGCGAAGATGATCCCGATGAAGCACGCGAACGTGACGTAGTAATAGGCGCGGTTCTTGATC
>JBGSMH010000614.1:0-2590 GCA_041740275.1 Phycisphaerae bacterium | reverse complement strand
GGAACCTCGAGCATGTCGTCGGGGCGTTCTGGTAAAAGGAAATAGAGACTCACGCCAGCCACCACGATCAGGAGCAGGGAGCTTGACCGCGATATAGAGCAGATATCCCCCACCCAGCAGCTTGACGATCGGGTACGCCAGCAGAAAGGACGCAACCGCGATGGCACTAAACCGAAAGACGAACGCGCCGACCAGGCCGTAGGTCAACGCCTTCTTCCGCTGTTCCGGCGGAAGGCGATTGGCGAGCAGTCCCAGCACCAACGCGTTATCGACCGACAGCGCCCCTTCGAGCACGATCAATGTCGCGATCGCGAAGGCGTCGGAATAAGCGACGGTCTGTCCAAACATCTCTATAAGCATAGGGGCGGGAGGATAGCGAGATGGCGTGAAGTGCGAAATGCAAAAATTGCTCGATTATAATCCGTCGCCCAAATTATAGCGGCAACACTGCGGTGCAGACGACGCTACGACTTGGCAGGGGGCTTGAGCGTGATTTGCACGATGATCCACGATTGCGGGACATCACGCGGATTCGGCCTAGTCGCGCCGCGGCCGACCACCTTGGCGACCGGATCGGTCGGGACACCCGATTCATCCCTGTAAATCTCAACCTTGGGCATCTCGTTGTAACTCGCCACCGTCTTCCAGGCGAAAGGCGAATCCTTACGGAAAAGTCGCTTCGCGTATGCATCCATCCAACGCTGACTGGTGACAAAAAAGACTTGCCGATCCGCTTCGATCGAGGAGCGGATCAAATCCAGAAGCATCTGATCCAGAACCGCCTCGCTCTTGTTTTCGACGATTGAGAGCAGCCAGCGGCGTCGTTCGCCTTGGTGGCCCATCGGGTCGGTGGTCTCGTCGATCTTGGCTTCGGTGCTCTCCAGTCTTCGGGCGAAGTTGGTGGTGAAATACTCAGGACTGAAGCAGACGTAATCGCCCAGGAACTGCAGATAGTGCAACTGATTCGGTGCGGCAAAGAGGACCGACCCCGCCGGTGCGACGCGGGTGACCACCTGCCCCAACGCCGCAAGGTTCGCCTGCGAACGCTGCATGTTTTCCAGCGCGAAAGCCGAGGGTTGTCCGTCTTCCAGCCCGGCCGCCGTGCGGTAGAGGCTCAAGCCACACGCCATCGCCAGCACGCCGGCACAGGCGATTGTCGCGATCCAGCGTTTGGCGTTCGGCTGGCGTGAAATCGCGTCGAAAATGATCGCCACGCCGATCGCCAGGGGAGGCAGCAGAGTGAGGAAGAATCGCAGGTAAGAGACGCCCCGATCCGGTGCCCAGTAGTAGGACATATAGACCAGTGCGCCCGGCAAAAGCCACGCCCATAGGATCGCCGCCCGACGCCAGCCCGATCGCCAGGCCAGAAACATCCCCAATAGCCCGATCGGCACCGCAAAGAACAGGCCGCTGTCATGAACCTGCCGGATCAGCTTTTCCCAGTTCTCGTACATATGTCCAACGGTAAACGCCGAACCGGGCTTGGATTCGTTGGTCGTGTCATACCCGGTCGGCGTGCCCATCGCGACGAGGTTGAAGATCACCAGGTAACCGACCGGGATGATCCACCCCACCACCGGCCAGGCCGCGCGGATCCAGGTTCGCCATTCACGCCAGTGGAGCATGCTCAGGACCACGATCGCGATTAACAGGCCCAACAGACCTTCCGTATAGCGAATGGTGACGGCAAAGCCGAGGAAAAATCCCCCCAGCAGCCCGCGCCACGCCGAGGCGGTCTGCCAGAATCGAACCAGAAAAAACACGCCCCAGACCACAAACGCAAGGCACGAGGCATGGCTATTGGGATTATTCGCCAATGTTAATAGCAGTTGGCTGCTGCCCATCAGCAGCATCGCGGAAAGGGAAGCAAAAACGCCTGCAAACTGCCGGGTGAGGAAATACATCCCCAAAACCGACAGCCCCGCACCGATCGGCGAGACCAAAAACGCGTATTGGTAGCCCAATCCGCCATGCGTATTGCCGAATATCCAGATGGGGATCGCGTAGAGGAAAGAGAGGCCGATGGGGTATTTGGGGTAGTTAACGCCGGTTTCTGCGACGCGAACCCACATCGATCCGACGAATCCGAGGGGGTGTTCGGGCAATAATCCGGTTGATCCGGTCGCCGCCAGTTGCCTGCCGCCCACCAAATACCCGTTTTGGTCGACGCCGGGGTGTGCCGGTGCCCAAAATTGCAGGATTGCGTACAAAAACACGGCGGAAAACCCGATCGCGATCAACATTCCGATGACTTTGGACCGGCGCGACTCGTCATCCACCTCCAGCGCACAGGTGCGCAACGGCGTCGCAGGTCTATCCACGCCTATATCAGCGTCATCAATCAATGGTTCTGTTCCGATCGGGGTCGAAATGCCGGTCATAGTGCTGTTCACCCTCCCTATACGCGCGATACCGTATCTTGGTTGCACAACAAATTGCAATTAAGTGGTGACAAAGGTACGGTTATCCCTACGCCATGCGGTGCCCTTTTTGCCATGCCGACAAAGATTCACTGAAGGTGATCGACTCGCGCGCCTGTGATGGCGATCGGGCGATCCGCCGGCGCCGGGAGTGTATCAACTGCAAAAAA
>JBGSMH010000613.1:0-5230 GCA_041740275.1 Phycisphaerae bacterium | reverse complement strand
GCCGTTGTCCGGCACGCCGCAGCGCTCGTAGCGAACGCCTTGAGACAGACACGCCCGGGCCGGCGCGCAGACCGGACTGTTGGTTCGACAATTTGTGAACCGTACGCCCCGCGCAGCGAGCCGATCAATATTGGGCGTTCGTACCGGCACGACGCCGTAGGGAGATCGCTCACACCCCAGCCAATCCCATCGCCACTGGTCGGGGAACAAAAATAGAATGTTGGGCGGGTTCAATGAATGTCCTTGCTGTCGGACGTTCAATGTATCTTCGCTGAAGGCAATCATCAAACGGTTTAGAGCGAGGGGAGTTAGTTCATGTCGCCCATGGTGCGGCGTTGGGCATCGCGGGGGATTTCTGGATGGATCTCAGATAACCACTGCACCGCCCGGCGGACGCGGCCGATCACATCCCCGTCGGCCAGCAGTTGCTGCTTGGCGTTGACGTCGGTGATCAGACTGAACGACAGAACATCCACCAGGTCCGAGGTGGAAACCGGCGAGTCGAACAACTTTGTCAGGTGCTGGGTCAAGGTCGATTCGCCGACGCGACCCTCTTCAAAAAGCCGCTTCAACTTTCGCCGGTGCTCGGCCAGATCGATCTCCATGACATCGGTCTCGACGATACGCGTCAACTCGGCGCGCCGGTACGATTCTTCGTCGTCGATCGACTCGATGGTCGCTCGACAAATGCCTTGCAGGAGGAGATTGTACCGACCATCGGCCAGTCGTTCGTGCTGGAGGATCCGGCCGACGCACACCGCGTCTTCCACCGCCGGGCGGGCTTGATAGCCTTTTTCCCAGCCAGGCTTGAGCAACGCCATCGCGATCAACCGCGACCCAGACAAGGCAGCAGTCATCATCTCACTATAGCGCTTTTCAAAAATGTGCAGCGGCAGGATCGCGCGGGGCAGAAGCACCACATTGGGAAGTGGAAACAGCGGCACCCGCTCTGAAAGATCGATTTCGGAATCAAATGCCATCGCACCATTGTAGGTACGACGATTTGGCTGTCGCGAGCGATCCAAAAATAGATTCACGCACGGATGGCCTGGGGCTAGACGCCTTGCTCACGGCGCAGTTCGGTCTCGGCCCGGCACCAGTTGTCGTACTCGCTGCCGCCCGTACCCGAGAGCGCGATGAAGTAGGCGCGCTCTGCGATCTTGTCACGCGAGATCGCTGGCGACGAGACTTCAGCGGCCTTGGCGACCTTTTCTGACGCACGCGGACGAACGGTCTTGCGAACCGGCGTCACCGACGAAACCGAAACGTCGGCTTCAGCAGCGGCGGGCTTCTTCTTGGACTTGCTGGTGGTGGTGATACGCTTTGCCATGACGGACTCCTTTATGTGTACCGACACTCTTGCCGGCGATTGCATTTCGCGATGTTGGTTGGGCATCAAACATCGACCATCCGTGTCGTTTTGCCTATGCCTGATATCTGATCTAGCAAAGTTGATGAGCCGAATCAACCTAAAAATCGTTCTATTTGCTAATCTTTATGTGATTTAACACTTCCTGATCGTGTCCTTCGGGCTTCACTTTTTCAAAAACGTGTGACACTTTGCCATCCGTGATGATGAAAGTGGATCGCGCGGCACCCCAATATTTCTTGCCGTACATGCTTTTTTCCTGCCACACGCCGAATGCTTCGCAGACCGAATGATCCTCGTCGGCCAGCAACGGAAATTTAAGTTTGAACTTGTCAGCAAACTTCTGGACGGCCTTGATCGGGTCCGGGCTGACCCCGAAAACGGGAACATTCAGCTTCTTGTAGTTGGCGATCGCGTCGCTGAAACCGCACGCCTCCTTGGTACACCCCGGCGTATCGGCACGAGGGTAGAAATACAGCACATAAGTGCCCGTCTTCAGCTTCGACGAATCAACCGTTTCCCCGTTTGACGCCGGCAGCTTGAATGCTGGCACCTTTTTTCCAATCAACGAAGACGCAGTGGCAGACTTGGTTTCTTCAGGCATATTCCTTTTCCCTTCTAACGAGTTGCTTTACTTCCACTTTCTGATCAAAGGGTGCCCGGCGGCAATAGTCAAATCCGAGGGGTTTTTGAGACCAAACCAGCGTTGCCAGCAAATGGGGTTGGCGGCTCGTGGTTCGTGGTTCACGGGTAAGCCCAACTCTTTAACTCTAGACTCCAAATCCGGCCGGAGATTGACACTTTTGCTGAAATTGTCAAAGACGGGTCGAAGCGCATCAGAACGCAACGACGCATCCCGAACGCAGCGAAATACGAGTAACAGAATTCTCTCGACCACGATGAACTGGAACTCGCCGGCGACATGCTCAATATGTACGCGGAAGCGCATATGGTTTCGCGAGAGTTTTGGATGGCGCGGCGAGACGCATCCGTGAAGATGAAATTGCGCGATCGCGCAGCTGCGGGATAACCCCGCACTGTAACAACAGACCGGCCGGGTGGAACGGTCCGTGCTTCGTTCCGGACTCGGGTTGCCTCACCGGGCCGGAGCGTTGGTCAGATAGGTCCTGAGATTCGCCTGGCGATTTTGCAGTCCCAGTTTCTTGCGAATGTTCTCTCGATGCCGACGCACCGTCCCGGCCGAGATGCAGCGGAGTTGGGCGATCTCTTTGGTCGAAAGCCCGTTGCGAATCATCGTCCCGATCGCGACTTCCGCCGGGCTCAGTTCCACATACCACGGCGTCGGCTGGGCGTTTAGCGGGCCGGCCACCTCTTTTAGGCATTCTCGGAGGAGCGACACATACGACCGCTGCCTGCCCGCTGTCGCCAGTTCCAGTTCAAGCACGATCGGCATCACGATCTTCTCGATGCTCCCGGCGATTGACGCGCGGATCTCACGCTTCTCCTCCTCCAGTCGCGACAAAACCGTCTTGAGCGCGATGTTCGTTTCTTGAAGCGCCTGATTCTGGCGCTGAAGCACCTCATGCGCATCGTGCAGTTCGGCATCGATTCGCATGTGCGACAGCGCACTGGACACCCGCTCAGCGACCACCTGCAATAATGCACGTTCCTCATTGAGAAAGGCGGCCGCTCCGGGCGCGACCGGCGCGTCAGCGGTGTAGAAGACCTCCACACGCCCCGCCACCGCACCGGCGACGATGAAGTCCGCGGTTAATCGCCACAGGCCTTCGTGAAACGGGGTGGTCTCGAAGCTAGACGCTCCGTACACGATCCTCGCCGCACAATGGGCAGGCCATTGCCAACTCGCCGGCAGACAATCGACCACCCCCTGAAGAAATACATCCGCGTTCGCAAAGTGTGCCTCGCGGATTGCCGAAATGCGGTATACGCACTCCAATTCCTTCACACGCTCCTGAAGCGCATGCTCCACCTGCGGCAGGCGATCGACACTCATTCGTTACAGATTACACATTACCCATATGCAATGCCAGTGCATTTAATGGTGCAGAATCTGCCTTGCCAGCGGACAAATTGGTCCTAAATTGGCTGATCCATGATCAATACCACCCTGAAAACCCGTGACACGAACCACGCACTCGACGCCGCCGTCGAGGCTTTTATGGAGCATGTCATCGCCGGCGCGCCCGGCGAACCCATGTTCCACCAGGCCGTCCGTGAGACCGTCCATTCGGTCATGCCGATGGTCATGGATCGCCGCGACTACCGCGACGCCCGCGTCCTCGAACGCATGGTCGTCCCGGATCGCGTGTTCCAGTTCCGCGTCACATGGGTGGACGACAAAGGCCATGTCCAGGTCAATCGCGGATATCGCGTGCAGATGAATGGCTCGATCGGTCCCTACAAAGGCGGCCTACGATTCCATCCATCGGTCAACCTTGGCGTGCTTAAGTTCCTCGCGTTCGAGCAAGTCCTCAAGAACAGCCTCACCACCCTCCCCATGGGCGGCGGCAAGGGTGGGTCCGATTTTGACCCCCACGGCAAGAGCGACGGCGAGATCATGCGGTTCTGCCAGGCGTTCATGAACGAACTGTTCCCGTATATCGGTCCCGACATCGACGTCCCCGCCGGTGACATCGGCGTGGGCGGTCGCGAAGTCGGCTACCTCTTCGGCCAATACCGCAAGCTCACCCACCGCTTCAACGGCGTGCTTACCGGCAAGGGACCGAATTTTGGCGGGTCTAACCTCCGCCCCGAGGCCACCGGCTACGGAGCGGTCTACTTCGCCGAGGAAATGCTCGCCACCCGCGACACCGATTGCCGCGGCAAGGTCGCCACCGTCTCGGGATCTGGAAATGTTGCCCAGTACACCGTTGAAAAACTCATCGCGCTCGGTGCCAAGCCGATCACCCTCTCGGATTCCGACGGCACGATCGTCGACGAAGACGGCATCACCGAGGAAAAGCTCGCCTGGGTCTCTGATCTGAAGAACAACCGCAGAGGACGCATTCGCGAGTATGTCGATCAGTTCCCGGGTGCCAAGTTCCTGGCGGGCAAACGCCCGTGGAGCGTGCCGTGCGATCTGGCGTTCCCAAGTGCGACCCAGAACGAAGTCGAAGCCGCCGACGCGCGTCACCTCGTTGACAACGGCTGCATCTGCGTCAGCGAAGGCGCGAACATGCCCTCCACCCCCGAAGCCGTCGATATATTTCTACAAAACCAAACCCTCTATGGTCCTGGTAAGGCCGCCAACGCGGGCGGAGTTTCGGTCTCGGGTCTTGAAATGGCCCAGAACGCAGGCCACACCAAGTGGGCGCGCGATGCCGTCGATCGCCAGCTTCGATCGATCATGCAATCGATCCACGCCAACTGCGTGAAGTACGGCCGAGTGAACGGGAACGGCTTCGTCAATTACGTCGACGGCGCAAACATCGCTGGCTTCGTCAAAGTCGCCGACGCCATGGTTCAGCAGGGCGTCCTGTAGGTCTTAAGCTCATCGGAAATCGCTATGTCCAATTACGCCTATTCGTACAACCGCGAAGATTTCATTGGCCGGTTCCCCACCCGCGATGCCGCGCTTCGTGAAGCACTTGAGCATCTTCCCGAGCAGATGGATTCTCCGAGCGACATTTATGTCGGCGTTGTCGTCGATGCCGACCCGCAGGCGACCGACCACGCCGAGCGGATCATTGATTCGATGGCCCGGCGGGCGCATGTCGATATCGGTGAGATCGCCGTCGACTATCTGCGTGATGTCACCGCCGAACAGAAACGGGAACTTGATTCGAGTGTCGCCGAGGTGATCATCGCCTGGCTGCACCAGCACGATCTTTATCCCGCCCATCTTGGTCAGGTCCGCGCGATCGCCGAGCATCATCCCGA
>JBGSMH010000612.1:0-4332 GCA_041740275.1 Phycisphaerae bacterium | reverse complement strand
CGCACCGATTACCGCTGTCGATGGGTCTTTCATCGTCTCGATTTTACTCCTTCCGCAGGCAGTTTGCAGCCGGTGCGACAATAAACCGCTCTGACATCGCGATGTCAGTCGCCACGGAGATGCGGCTCGACGTGATAGACGCCTTTGTCGTCGATCGTCAGCGTGATCGCGCCTGATGTATGGGTTCGCAAGAGCGTTCGCGAGCGCATCAGTTGATCAAAGTGATTCTGTTTGCCGGTCAAAGTGCGATCGTTCGACGCCAGAATCGTCCTGGCACCAACCGCGTTCAGAAATGCCGATGTCGTGTCTTCGGCACTTCCGTGATGGGGGGCGACGAGGATGTCGGAGCGGATCGCATCCGGCGCACGGGTCATCAGTTCGCGCACCGCATCATCCTGAATATCAGCTGCGAACAGCACGCGCGTTCCGGCGTGGGTCAGACGCACCACCATCGACTGATCATTGGCCGCCAGCGAAGAGGCGTCGGATGCTGGCCAGATCACTTCCAGCGTCGTGTCGCTACCGAGCGGGATAATCTGCCCCGGCGACACGACGGTGGGCGGCGTCTGGTTCCGCTTCAGTTGGCTCAGCGTCTCGGCCAGCATCGGGTTGTCGGCGCCGCTGGAATGGAAATTGTGCCCGACGATCACCTGCCGAACGCCGTAGGCTTCAACCAGTTCGCCGACCGCACTGAAGTGGTCGCTGTTGGCATGACTGACGGCGATGGTGTCCAGCATGGTAATCCCACGCTGGCGCAGGAACGGCGCGATCGCACGCCGGACGGGATCCGAAAGCGACAGCGATCCGGCGTCGATGACGGTTACCCGCCCGGATGGAGGCTCGATTACCGCACACTGTCCGGCACCGACGCTGAGCAATGTCAGCCGCAATCCGTTGCTAGTGGTGACAGGTGATGCCTGCGTGATTGTCGAATGATAGGGCAGGATCAGCAGCACACCGATCGACGCAAGATGCGCCAGACGCGTCAAAATTCGCGCACTGCGTGCCCGCCACGCGACCGCCGCCAGGATGAGGGTCATATAGAATAAACCGATCATCCACCAAGTCGGTGCCGGGAGCGGAACGTCGCCGCCGGGGATGCGACTGAGCCAATCGACGCTGACACGCATCCCGGCGGTCGGTTGCTGGGCGATCCACGCGAACGTGCCAGCAAAGCCGGGGAAGAGCGCGGTGAGCATGATCTTGAAGACGCCGGCAATCAATGTTACAAACACCACCGGTGCCAGTAGGATGCTGGCAGCAATCGCGTAGGGGTTGAGCTGAGTAAAATGAGAGGCAATCACAGGAATACTCACCAAATATGCGACGATCCCGGCCGCGATGATCAGCAGGATCTGGTTATCGACGTACGCCGCCGCCCGCAAGGCCCAGCGGGTGGGTTCGGTTGCCACTTCCAGTTCGTCACGCTGATTCATGCCCAGAATGTGCGTCATCGGACGGGTCAGCAGAATCAGTCCCAGCACGATCCCGAATGACAATTGAAACCCCGCGTTGAACAGGTCCAGCGGGTGGTATAGGAGCATTCCGATCACGACCAGCGAGAGCAGTTGCAGCAAGTCGGTCGCACGGCGGGCCAGGATCGCGACCCCCAACGCCAGCCACAACAGCACCGATCGCACCACCGGCGGGCTGGGTAACGCCGCCAGCCCGTACAATGTCACGAACACCATCGCGATCATCCACGACTTTCCCGGCGAAATTCGCAGCACCCGCGCCATCAGAAAAATCACGCCGCCCATCACCGCGATATGCATGCCGCTGATCGCCAGATGATGACTCGTGCCGGTGGCGCGAAACTGCTCCTGCACATCGCGCAATTCCGGGTCACTGTCACCCAGCACCAACGCCGACAGCAGCGCGTGATCCAGGGATTGTCGATCGGTAAAACCGCTGGCCAATGTATCTCGCGTCCATGCCCGCCAGCGTGCCAGCAGCGACGGCCCATCATCCTGAACGATCACGATATTGCTTGCGCGCGGGATGTGCAGACTCGCCAGCACCCGTTGCATTCGATAGTAGGCGGCCCAATCGAATTGGCCGGGGTTCATCGCGGGTGCGGGTCGGTCGAGCATGCCCCAGGCGCGGATCGTCTGGCCGACGCGAAGTCGCGGGTCGGGTTCGGAGATTTGCACGAGGATGTCGCCGCTGGAGGTTTGCCAGCCGTCCCAGGTTCGCACGCCGCTGACGCGCGCCAGCAGCACCTGTCGTGGCGGCATGGGGTGGGCTTGTCCGAAAGTCGGTGCATAGATGCGTGGCGGGTGGATGACCTGCAACTCCACCTGCGCCAACCGCCGGGTTTCGGTGGTGAAAAGTGCGATATGATTGGTCGGATAGGCCCACGCACTCAGTTGCCCCATCGCCGCGCCAAGGCAGGCGGTGCCAAGCCACAGCATTGGGGTGATCAGCGCGGGTCTTGAGCGGAGCAAAATCCCCGCACCCGCCAGTACGATCGCCAACAGCGAAAAGAGCAGTGGAACTTGGGGCAATCGGGCGTAAATCGCGATGCCGACGATCATCGCGATCGCCACCCCGACCAACGGTTTGGCGGCCACCGGTCCCAGGGGTCTGCGATCGGGGTCCGGCTGCAACTGCGTGATATCAACAGGTGCTCCGACCTGCGTCATGCCCTGTTAACTAACGAATCTGCACGTCGATCGCCAATATCGCGACCGGTCGCGACAGGCGGATTGAGCTGGCGTGGATCGTAGGAATTGCGAAATTGGATTGCCGATTTTTGATCTCAATTCGCAATTCGCAATCCGCAAATCTTTTCACTTGTTGCATTTGTTGCATCGGCTTTCGTCCATGTGAAAATCGTAACTGCTTGGCAATGCTGGACTTGACGATTTTTGACCCGCCAAAGTGTTGCGCGCCGCGTGCAACTGTTGCAACTCCTACCTTTCCGGCCGGAGTTCAAGCCTTCTTATTCACTTGCCAGAGAGCGACGCCACGCGTGAAAATGCGACGAGACGCATCCCCAAACGCAGCGCAAATCGACCAGCGGATTGTACCCCCGTCAATCTCAATTGTCGGCGGTAAAATCAGGCCAATCCGCCGATTTGTGATATCCACTGACACGATGCTGTCACCCCTCCTCAAACCATGCTGCAAGTTGTGGTGCAAATCCGGTCTAGGCAGCGGAGAACGAATGTAATACTATTGGGGACGATCTGCCCAGGAGATACAGTGACGGCGACCGCAGTGAAAGAGCAATTGACAGCGATGAAACGGGCGACAAAAGCGGCAGCGCGGTCGCAGAAGTCGGCCCGCGCGTTGCTCGTACGCGCTGGCATCCTGAGCAAAGGCGGACGGAAACTCGCCAAACCATACCGTTAATCGATCGTGGACGACCATTTCCCTTCGCTAGTCCTCGGCTATCACGGATGCGACCGCTCGGTTGCAGAAAAGGTGTTTGCCGGTGAAACGGACCTGACCGCCAGCAAAAACTCCTATGACTGGCTCGGACACGGGACGTACTTCTGGGAAAACAACCCCGCGCGAGCACTTGAGTTCGCGCAGTTCCTGCATGATCATCCGCGAAGAGGTCGAACGCTCGTCCGAGAGCCGTACGTTGTCGGTGCGGTGATCGATCTGGGGTGTTGTCTCAATCTTCTGGACTCGGCCGGGTTACGCCTTGTCCGAGACGCGTATAAACAACTGGAAACTGTTCACACCGCGGCGAACGTGCCGCTGCCGCAAAACAAGCCGCTGACCGGATCAAGCGACCTATTACTACGGAATCTGGACTGCGCGGTGATCGAATTGATGCACCAGATCCGAGCCGAGGAGAAGTTGCCGGATTTCGACTCTGTACGCGGCGTGTTTGTGGAAGGCGCTCCGCTGTATCCCAATGCGGGGTTTCACGAGAAGAATCACATTCAGCTATGCCTGCGATCATCGGACTGCATCCGGGGATACTTCCGCGTTCGGAAGTACGATTGATTCACACCGAGCACGCGTGCGTGTCGGACGTCCGCCGCCGCCACCCCATGCACCGCCGCGATCACCATTCGTAGGTAAGTCCATCCTCATATAAGGGCACGGCACGGCGTACCGTGCCGTGATACCCGAATCGGGACAGCCACCCAAAGACTCAGCTTTCTGGCGCGATGGCGGCGGCGGCGAGTTGGGGGGAGGCGACTTTTACGCCGAACAGATCACGCATGATCTTGTCGACGTGGTCGTGGCAATTTTCGATAAAAACGCTGAACCGCTCCTGCGTCCCGCCGATCGCGGTACCAGCGACGTAGAGGCGGGGGACATTGGTCTGCATGGTCTCGGGGTCAAAATGCGGCTGATGCGTCGGCCCGT
>JBGSMH010000611.1:0-4798 GCA_041740275.1 Phycisphaerae bacterium | reverse complement strand
GTGCCGGCCGCAGCGAAGTAGCCTGTGCCATTTTCGGACTCGACGACCGGGCCAGTGGCCAGGTGACCGTCGACAACACACCGCTCAGGCTTGGCTCGGTCACGCGATCGATCCAGGCCGGCATCAGCCTCGTCCCCGAAGACCGAAAACGCCAGGGCCTCGTGCTCTCCATGAGCGTACGTCACAACACCAGTCTCGCCAGCCTCGACAATCTCTCCGTTGGCCCGTTGCTCGACCTCGCTGCCGAGGAACGGGTTGCGATTGGGATGGTCGAACGGCTTGGCACGAAAACGCCGAATATTGATACCCCGGTCGTGGCACTATCGGGGGGCAACCAACAGAAGGTGGTCCTCGCAAAATGGCTGGCGCGCCGCGGGGGCGTCTTGATGGTGGACGAGCCCACACGCGGGGTGGACATTGGAGCGAAGCAGATTATTCACCAGTTGCTCGACGGCCTTGCCCGTGACGGAATCGCGATCCTGATGGTCAGCAGCGATTTGCCGGAGTTGCTTGCTTCAGCGGATCGAATTCTAGTGATGCGTGAGGGAAGGTTGGTGGGGGAGTTCAGCGGGCCCACAGCGAACGAGCAGGCACTGCTGCGGGCGATGATCGGCGGCAAAACCGAATGACGAACGAACCGGTTTCTTCCCTGCAGGGACTTTCCGGCAGCGTCAGGGGATCGCTATTGAGTCCCAACCCTTTCCGCCCGCTCCAGTCGAGACACGGTCCAAGCCCTGTCGCAACCTTGACACCCGAAACCATTCGTGTAAACCTTGAAACGTTATAATCGAGGTTACTGATGGCTGTCACGCTACGTGAGATCGCACTTGAAACTGGGTTTTCCGTTCCCACCGTCGGCAATGTTCTCGGCACGGCGGGGCACCGTCATTCAAAGGCGACGCGCGAGCGCGTCCTTCAAGCCGCCACACGACTCGGCTACACCCCAAATGCTTCGGCGCGTGCGATGCGATCCGGTCGTTTTGGCTGCATCGCTCTGATTCTCAGCCGCAGCAAGACCCGAACGCACAGTTTCCTTCCCATCGGAATGCTCGATGGAATCGAGGACGAATTGGGGCTGCATGACATGCACCTGAGTGTCGCGCGTCTTGCGGACCGTGAACTGAATGACGTGAGTTTCGTACCCAAAGTTCTGCGCCAGTCGACTGCCGATGGCTTGATCGTGCACTACACGCACGATCTTCCGGACACGATTGACGAACTGATCCGGAAACATCATGCGCCCGTGGTGACGACGAATACCAAACTCGACGCCAATGCGGTCTATCCGGACGACTACGGAGCGAGTCTTTCCGCCACTCGTGATTTGATCAAGCGAGGTCACCGCCGAATCACGTTTTTTAACCTCATGCCGCGCGTCTCCAATTCCGAAACGCCCGAGCGTCGGCTGGTGTCGGAGCACTACAGCCTCATTGACCGACGCGCGGGCTACCAGCAGGCGATGCTGGAAGCCGGACTGACACCACGACTCGAACCCACAAGTGTCGTCATTCCGTACACGGACTTTCCCGCCGTCGCCCGCGTGGCGTTGGCGGGGGATGACCGGCCGACGGCGGTGCTGTGCTATTCGGAGCGTGACCTGGCACCGATCGTCCATGCCGCAGCGATGATCGGGCTGAAGATCCCCAAAGACCTTTCAGTTACCTTTTTTGGTCCTGACGATCAATGGGTGTTGGGCATCGAGCTGTCTGCGATTCCGATTCCGGTCGCGGAGATGGGTCGGGAGGCGGTTCGCATGGTGTTGGCGCTCCTCGATTCGCCGGGCGACAGCTTGCCATCGCGCGCCCTCGCGTATCACATGCCGGCCAAGCCATTGGGCGTTCGGTCGATCCGATAAAGCGGTCCTCACATTTTTTTACATTTTTTTCGTGACAAAGACTATTGCCCAGTGTATAACGTTCTAAATCACGAGAGCATTCGGCACGTTGCCAAATGACCGACTGTAAAGCGGAATTAGAACGTTCTACTTCCCATTCCGTTTCTGACCGAGGCGATCCCGAAAGCGGCGGACCGGGCTCGCCGGTGCGAATGGTCGGTTCCGACAGTTTTTTCTGGACAAGCCGGAGGATCATATGTATAACGTTCTAACTTGCCACGAGGAGGCACTCATGTCAGTTCGTAATTCTGGAAGGCGTCGCGGTTTCACGCTCGTAGAGTTGCTGGTCGTTATTGGCATCATCGCTTTGCTGATCTCGATTCTGCTACCGGCGCTCGGCCGTGTCCGGCAGCAAGCGGCATCCACCGCGTGCCAGTCCAATCTCCGACAAATCGCAATCGCGTGCGTCATGTACGCCAACGAAAACAAGGGTTGGCTGCCCCCACCACAAGCCTTCGAATGGGCCTCCACTGATACTGGAAATTCCAGTGGGAAAGTGCTGCCCTATGCCGCAGGAAAGTATGGATCCTGGGCGACCTACCCATTCTTCCTCGCAAAATACTTCGGCGACAGGAAGTTCTCCCCCGGAGGCCAAGGGTCCACGACCGTCACCGATACCGATTACAACAATTTAAGATCGGTCTTTCGTTGTCCGACTTATGTCGCCGGATCGGAACTGTCCAGCTACCGCCCGGGCGACATCGCGTCCATTAACCACTATACCGACTCAGCAAACTGGATCCTGGTCGGTGGCTATGCCCTGAACCAGTACCTCCCCGACAAAGCGCCGATTCAATACACGGCCAGCGGGATGAATACACCGTACGGACCCCAGGATTGGGGTGGCGTAGGTGGCGCGTGGAAATACCCGATCACCGCGTGCGGCAGGATCACCGGAAAGGGTTCGTCCAACATCGTGCTCATCGCGGACGGAAGCGGATACCAAGGCCTCCTCGGCGACAAGGGCACCATTCTCACCAGAAACCCGTTCGACACCTCGACAAACGGCGCGTACCGGCACTTCTCGCTGGACTACATCCGTCACAACGGCGGTACCAAGGCCGCGATCACATGGACGAACAACGTGCCGTCTGGGATTACCTACAACAGTTCGCGTGGCAGCGTCAACGCCGCTTTCCTCGACGGGCATGTCGAGTCAACACCGAGCAAAGAGGCGCAAACCATGCACAAGACCGACCGAGGTGATTACCTCGGCACCCGGTTCGTCAACCGAAACTAAACGTACTAACCCGGTGCGCCGCCTGACTGTCCCCAGTCGGCGCACCGGTTGCCTTGCAGGTTGTAACCCGCCGAACGTGCCAGCGTTCAAGCCGGGATAGGTGGAAGAGCAAGGTCGGTGGCGGGAAGGACAGTGTCGAATAACCCGGACCCACGGTTCTGCGTGGCGGGATTCTGCAGTGCGTCCGATGCTTATAACGTTATAGGTATCGCATATCTTGGCGGACTACAGTGCGGTGGAACAACGTGCACAACACCGTGCACCAATAGAGAAAGGCGGAGATCATGTCTCGCAAGTTTGGATTTGGCTCGCTCATCGTGGGCGTCGTTGTCGCGTCAGCAAGTGTTTCGAACGCGGCGTTAGTTGTGTACGAGGGATTTGACTACACGGCGGGGACACTACCCACGAACAATGGCGGCACCGGTTTTACCGGATCTTGGGAGGCGTTCGGGGCCACGGGTGTCGGAGGATCGGTGGACTGGACTGTCGCCGCCGGATCGATGGTGCAAGGCACCAACCAATTGCCAATCGCCGGCAACAAGGCTTCGGCGGGAAACAACTCGGGTGCAAGTCGCAAGTGGTTCACGCCCGGTGCCGGTCGTCCTTCCTACCTGCAAACAGGAGGGGAGATCTGGTTTTCGGCCAATGCGAAAACGTTGAACACACATCAGAATAGTGATTCAGTGCTTGCGATCACTCACCAGAACAACGGTGCAGGAAACGCGTTGGGCTTGGTGATGAAGCGCGTCGGCACCAGTAACGTCAATACCGGCATCGGCCTACGAATCGGCGGGTCATCGGCGGCGGTGGTCGACACCTTGTTGCCGAGCGAAACCGAGGTCTTCGTTGTGGGTCGGGTACAGTTCGGTACCCCCAGCGCAACTCTGACTGTCTGGCTTAACCCCGCAGCAGATCCCCTGACCCTTACACCATTGACGTCCGCAACGACGTCGGGAACCCTTGGGGGCGACGGGACCAATTACTCGCAGTTTCTGACCCAGGGTGCCCTTGGAATGCGCACTTTCAGCAATGGTGCGGCAGCATTCGATGAGATCCGGATCGGCGAGTTTGCGTCTGACGTAATGGTCATCCCTGAGCCTGCCTCGCTTGGAATCGTCGGCGGGATCGGCGCGATGTTGATGCGTCGTCGCCGCAACGTCTGATGGCAGTTTTCTTCCGCTCGCCGGGCGGGTTTGTATCGCCCGCCCGGCGTCTTTCTCCCAAAGCACTCCCATGCCATCATGATGGAGGCTTGTTTGCTCCCTGATTTTGCACCCCTGATTGGGATTCGCACATGCAGTACCAATACGCGATTCAATGGTTCGTCGGCCTGTTGTCGCTGATCGCCGTCGCGTCTTCGCCATCTGTAGCAGAGACGATGGGCCACTCTCCAGACTCGGTCGTTGAAGACGGCGGAACAGGTCGTGAGTCGGGCCGCGTGTTGAATAGCGTGTCTCGTGACGGCGTCCGCTTTGTCGGCACGGTTGTCAACAAGGCACCGCTATCGGTCGTGGGTGCTTCGATCGATCGTCCGCTTCTCGGCCAGCGTCCCGGCGACACAGGCCTGGACCTGCGATGGAAAGACGTTTCCAACAAGGGCGAGACTCGCCCGGATCTGCGCTGGGGCCGGTTCATCGTGGCGGCTGATGCGGGTCGGTCCGTCG
>JBGSMH010000610.1:0-6994 GCA_041740275.1 Phycisphaerae bacterium | reverse complement strand
CGTCGCCTCAAATACCGCCGCCAGTTCCGCGTGCGTCCGAAACGCGTCGGCCTGCTCCCTAGCCTTAATCGCCGGATCGGCCGCGGATTCCGAGGACGGATCGTCTTGGTTGTCGTCAAACATGGTGAAAGACGATACGCGACGAAGGGGAGAATGTGGAATATGAAAATCCCCATGGAATCGACTTGCCCGCACAATCAAAGATGCCGTATAGGCGCCGCAGTCCAAACATCGCCCGAACGGGCCTGGAATTAGTCCTGTCGTCGCCACCCTCATGTCAGATCCGCATTTGCCTGTGGCGGGAGTGAGGTGCGCGGAAAGTGATGGTTTAGCTCATCCACATCGTCTCGGCGCGGCGGCACATTGGCGCTGGTCAGTCCGTTCGGCCAGGCGGCTGTCTGGGTCTGCATGGTTGGTCCGCAACCGCTGAGCAAAAGTCAGATGGACAAGATCAGCATAACGAACGGATTGGTTTTCGAAGCCATGATTTTCTCCAGTTTGACCGACATCGGCGTGCTCATTTCTCCAAGCCGAAGTAAGCGATGATGGCTTTCGTCACTTCGCCTGGCAACTCGCCCTGCCGATAGAACCGCCGCCCCCCTTGGTTGTGGAGGCCGTTGGTGCCCAGGTACTCCATTCCCTCCACGTTGATCCCCTGTAGTGGCCAGTCTTTCGGGACGAGCGTGAATGTCGCCAGGTCTTTCTGGCGATTACAGGTGACACGGACTATGAACTGCTCTCGTTGATCAACCACGCGGGAAGGGCCATCGGTCACCGTGATCGTCCACCCGTCCTTCAAGGCCTGTGCGAAAGACGCCTTCCATGCTTTCTCACGCAACGCGCGCTGTTCCACTGCCGTTGGCTTTCGCTCCATCGCCACCTCGGGCAGTTGTTGGCCCAGAGCTTTGAGGCTTTGATAAGCGGCCGCTCGCACGTGGTAATTCACACTGGCTATCTCATCGTTCGCGTAGTGGCTAACGCTTTCGGCGTCGTCCTTGAGCAGTTCCCGCAAGACCGCTTCGGTTTCCTTCCCGGCGTACTTCGCCAATTCGCTTGCCGCTTTGGCCCGGTCGTGTGCTTCGCGCGAACGAGCGAGCGTCATGAAGCCCGCCCGATACTTCTCCTCGGCCGGCACCATCAGATAGCAGGAGCTGCCGCTATAGAGTTGGTTGAAGATCGGCGATTCGAAGGGCACCTCGAGCCACAGCGACTGTTTCACCGGCGATTTGGCCCACTCACGAACGATCCGTAGCATCTCCGGTTCTTCCGAGATCGACTTCATCTCCTTCGAGAAGATGCCCTTCGGCAGCTTCGACAAATCCACGATCCACGGATTGCCCTCGGGCGTGAGCGGCACCCATTTGTCGTTCATGCGCTGTTCCGGGCCGTGATCTTTGGACTTGGCGAGAAACAGCAACACTCCCCGCTTGGCCTTCAGCAAATGCATCGCCGATTGGCTGGCATCGATCTGTCGCCAGGTGAAATTGATCTGCTTGTCCTTCAGGTCTCCTTTGACCACTTCCTGTACCTCGACCACGTAGTCTTCGTAGATCACGTCGCCCGGGCCGGGCGTGGCCGTAAGCCTGACGCAGTTGCCGATGACGATCGCGTCTGCGGAACAGCTTAACCATTCCAAACTTGGTGCGACGCGTATCTCGGCGAAACCGGGGTTAGCTGTGCCGAGAAGCAGCAAAGCAGGCAGCCAGCAGCAGCGTAGTGCGTGAGAACGGATCAGGATTTCCGAAATCCAGCCAAATCGCGACATGGTTCGATCTCCTGTGTATCGGCCTTCGAAAGGCCTTAAGGATATCATTAGACTCTTTTGACGCGGCACTGGCACGAAAGTTCCCAAGACCTCTTCCCGCACCGCTCGGCGCTGCCAAAGCGAGGCGCGAGGGCCGCCATTTTCGTGCGCATTCCTTCGCGAACTTCGCGCCTTCGCGGTGAAAAAGTGTGGATTTGCCTGATTTTGCCGCCGACTTTTGAGGGGAGCGGGGATATAATTCCCTCGTGAATCAGCGCTGCGTATGGGGATGCTTCATTGTGTTTCCACTCGCGGCGTCGCTCTATGACAATTTTACAAGAAGGCTAATCTCCGCCGGAAAGGTAGGAAATGCAACAGTTGCACGCTGGCGCGCAACACTTTCGGATGCTGAAATCGATAAGCCCAGCTAAGATCAGCAGTTATGGTTTTAATATCGACCAAAGCCGATGCAACAAATGCAACAAGTGGCCGGAAACAGGAGGCGGGAGGGAGTGTTTGGAGTTTGACGTATGGAGTGTTGTGGACTTATCCACGAACCACGAACCACGCATTCCCACCAAGCCCAAAGCCCTATGCCCCAAGCCCTATCCCGATGGACGAATATTGCCGATGATGTAGCTGATATTGACGCACGCCTGAAGAAAGGCTATTTTATGAGGCTCGATTGATTTTTGACCGAAGTTTACGCGTTTTGAGGTACAGTCATGGCACATAAAAAGGGCGGCGGCAGTTCGAAGAACGGTCGCGACTCTAACCCGCAATACCTGGGCGTCAAAGCCTACGGCGGCCAGCAGGTGCAGGCCGGTTCGATCATCGTTCGCCAACGCGGAACACAGTTCCGTCCCGGTTTCAACGCCGGTATCGGCAAGGACGACACCATCTTTGCACTGATCGACGGCAAGGTCGAGTTTCAGGGCAAGAAGATTCACGTTCGCGAAGTGGCTCAGGCGTAATTTCGCCTACCGCTCGACGACGTCGACCTTCGATCCACGAATCGATACGAATCCTCACGAATCGACAAAACAGATTCGTAACGATTCGGGACGATTCGTGGATTTTTGTTTGCCCATTTGTTTCCCCTAACACCAGACCCGCAAGGCAGTCGCGATGTTCATTGACGAAGCCACCATCTATGTCAAAGCCGGCGACGGCGGGTCGGGTTGCGTCTCGTTCCGACGCGAAAAATACGTCCCCAAAGGCGGACCCGATGGCGGCGACGGCGGCGACGGCGCATCGATCATCTTCGTCGCGGATGAGAACAAAAACACCCTCCTCGATTTTGCCGGCAAGCATCACTGGACCGCTACCAAAGGCCAGAACGGCATGGGCAAAAAGATGTACGGGCGCGGCGGGGACGATTTGGTTGTGCTCGTGCCGGTCGGCACGCTGATTTTCGACACCGATCACGGCATCCTGCTTTCTGACTTGGATAAACCCGGCAAACGTGCCGTGGTCGCAAAAGGGGGCAAAGGCGGGCGGGGTAATTTTCACTTTCGCACGCCCAGCAATCAGGCTCCGCGCTATGCCGAGCCAGGGACGTTCGGCCAGGAGCGGAATCTCAAGCTGGAATTGAAGTTGATCGCCGATGTTGGGCTGGTCGGAATGCCCAACGCCGGGAAGAGCACGCTGCTTCGAGCATGCTCGGCGGCGCGTCCGAAAGTCGCCGACTACCCGTTTACCACGCTCGAACCGCAACTGGGCATCGTCGAACTCAGTGGCGAACGCCGTCTGGTGATGGCGGACATTCCAGGATTGATCGAAGGCGCACAACACGGCGCGGGATTAGGCCATGCATTCCTGCGACACGTCGAGCGGACGCGAGTGATCGTTCACCTACTGGATCTGTACCCGTCCGATATCAGCAGCCCGGCGGAAAATTACCGCACGATTCGCGCCGAGCTTGAAGCCTTCAGCCCCGAACTGGCCGCCAAGCCCGAGATTGTCTGCGCCAACAAAACCGATTTGTCGCTCGATGACGATGCACTCAATGCACTTCGCGCCGAACTGGCACCGACGCCCGTGCTGGCGATTTCCGGAGCGACGCGCCAGGGGATCGACCCGCTGCTCGAGGCCGCGTGGGACAAACTCAATCCGCGCGAAGAGTAACACTGCTGATCGGCTCTGCCGATTAGTACGTCACTTTGAGCAGTGCGTCGCGTGTTCCTCGGCCGCGCGAGATCTGCAGAAGTACCTGAGTTTCCTTGGCTTTTACGCTGGCTTCAAATGCCGCGATGAAGGCGTCGAGGTCGGCGACGGGTTTGCCGTTGACCGAGAGGATGATCTCGCCTTGTCGGACTTCGGCTTTGTCGGCGGGGAAGCCGCCGGTGAGGCTGGTCACGACCACGCCCTTATCGTCGTCCAACTGATTGGCGTTGGCATAGGCGCGGGTGACGTCTCGAACCGAAATGCCCCACTCTTTTGCACTTCGTTCTTCGCCGACGGCACTTTCGAGCTTGACGGTTTTGACGTCGAAACTGATCGGTTTGCCGGCGCGAAGCGCTTCGACTTTCACTTGCTTGTCGATCGGGAGGACGGCCATCCGTTGCCGGGCGGGTGCGATTTCTTCGGGGAACCGCACGTTCATGGGCTGGCCATCGACTGAGAGGAGGATGTCCTGTGGCCGCACGCCAGCAATGGCGGCGGGGGAGCCGCGATCGACGCTGTTGACCAGCACGCCCTTGTTGATGTCGATGTCGTAATAGGTTTCCAAATCTTGAAGCGGTTTGAGATCGATCCCGATGTCAGCGCGTGTGACCCTGCCGCGTTTATCCGTGCCGGCCGAGCGGAGAATCTCATCCACGACAGGCTTGGCGGTATCGATGGGGATTGCAAAGTTAAGTGACTGTCCCTGAATGCCGCGGGTGTTGATGCCGACGACTTTGCCGTTCAGATCGACCAGCGGCCCGCCGGAGTTACCCGGCGCAATCGGCGTATCCATCTGGATCCAGTTGGAGAAGTTGCCGGTCTCGTATTCGTCGATCTTCTGCTGCTGAGGATAGAAAGTGCGTTCGGTGTTGGAGACGATGCCCAGGGTCATGGTTCGCGTCAGGCCGAACGGGGTGCCGATCGCGATGACGTCCTGTCCGACTTTCAGATCGCCGCTGGTGCCCAGTTCGGCGTGCGAGAAAGTGATCCCGCGTTTCTTGATTTCGTCCATGTCCAATTTCACGACGGCAAGATCGGTCCAATGATCATCGCCGACGAGTTTGGCGGGGACGCGTTCCTTGTTCCAGAGGGTGATGTTGATTTCCGCGGCACGGCCGGCGACGTGGAAGTTGGTCAGGATGTGACCCTGGTCATCAAAAATCACACCCGAGCCGATGCCGCGTTCGAGCGAACGCTTGCCTTGTTTGTAAACTTCCTGGGCAACGTCCAATCGCACGACGGCAGGGAAGACGCGCTGGGTGACATCGACAATGCGTTCCGGCGTGGCGTCGGCGAAGGGACGGGCCTGCGGTTTTTTGTCGCTGGCACACCCGGCGACCAGTGACGCGATGACCAAAGCGGGAACCCAATGACGACAGTTGATCGAGAAATTCATTATTTTCGTCTACCGATTGATTTTTTTCGACTTTTTGATCGTTCCACTCGGAACAACCGGTTAAGCCGCTGCGTTCGCATAGCATCCCAGATTAGTGAAAAATCGCAAATAAAAGGAGGGAATTGGCGTTCGGATCGTCTTCGGGGCAGAGCAAAATTGGAGATCAAACCGCAAGAAACTGCACAAAAATGGCGAAAAACTTCTGCGCTACACCTTTTTAGGTGTGGCTTTTTGGAATCTTGACGATACAATCTTTGATTATGGCACGTCCCAAATCACCCACCCCGACTCCGGGCGAAATCGAGATCCTGCACGTCCTTTGGAAAAAAGGCGTGTTAACTGTCCGCGAAGTGCATGCGGAAATGGTTAAGCACCGTAGTGTAGCGCACACGACGGTTGCTTCCATGATGCAACTCATGCATAACAAAGGACAACTCGGACTGGTCAGCAAGACCCGTCCGTTCCGCTATGAAGCGGTCCTCACGCAAGACGGAGCGAAGAACTCGCTCCTGGAAGACGTGAAGACCCGCATGTTCGGCGGATCGGCGCGAGAGTTGGTCTTGCATTTCTTGTCCGGGAAGGTTTCCAAGGATAAGCTCGCGCAACTTGAGAAGACCCTGCAAGGGTTGGGCTAAGACTTCGGGCGGTGTCGCTCGAGGCTGATGCCGATAGGGAGCGACCTGACCGATGAACTGGTGGCCGACGTTCTCGAACGTACTCCCTGCCGCTATCGCAGCGGGGGTGGCGATTCCGTCGCTGCTATTGCTCTACTTCCTGAAACTGCGACGACGCCAGGTCAGCGTTCCTTCGACGCTGCTCTGGAAAAAGTCCGTACAGGATTTGCAGGTTAATTCACCGTTTCAACGCTTGCGACGCAATCTGCTGCTGTTGTTGCAGATGCTATTGTTGCTTGCGCTGTTGCTGGCGCTATCGAACCCGATCACGTTTTATCAACCCGGTGCGGCCGAGAACACGGTGATCCTGATCGACCGCTCGGCATCGATGAACGTTCGCGATGTCGATGGAAAATCGCGCCTCGATGAGGCCAAACGCCGGGCGATCGAGCTCGTCGAAAATATGCCGCGCGGGGCGCGAGCGATGGTGATCGCGTTTGATGATTCAGCGCAGACCGTGCAAACCTTCACCTCCGACGCACCGGCGCTGCGTACCGCGATCAATGATATCCGTCCGACCGACCGCCTGGGCAAACTCAAGCTCGCGTACCAACTGGCCGACGCACAGGGGCAGTTCGTGGAGAATGCCGGATCAGCCCAGAGCATGCAGCGCGTGTTTTTGTATTCCGATGGTCGGGTCAGCGACCAGCGGGAATTGTCTTTGCGCGGCGAGTTGATCTTTGAATCGCTCGGCGATCCGCAGTCGGGCAATGTCGCCATCGTCGCGATGTCAGGACGCCGCAACTTTGATCGGCCGACCGAAGTGCAGGTCTTTGCCCGACTTGCAAATTACGGCCCCGCACCCATCAATGCCGATGTGCAACTGTCGGTCGCGCCGATCGATCCGGCCAACCCCGCGTCGGACGATTTTGCGATCCGCCAGGCCCGCACCGGTTTGCGGCTGCTTCCCGAGCGATGGACGGACAAGCAACGTCAGGATGCCGAGCAACGTGGAGAGGGGGCGCGAAGCAGTGTCGAGTTCACACTCGATATTTCCACGGCGGCGGTCATCAA
>JBGSMH010000609.1:0-6277 GCA_041740275.1 Phycisphaerae bacterium | reverse complement strand
TAAGCCGACGAAGGCTCAGCAGATCCGGATAGTGAGCAAATCGGGGTTGAAACAGCCCTCCCCGGTGTTGCGGAAAGCGGGCTGATCGGTGACATTTTCATTGCGTCAAAACAGGTGACATTTTCAAAGCGTTACAACAAGGGAAAAAATCCTGCCGAAAAAAATGGCGGGTGTTCCAGGGGATGGAGATTTAACGAATGATGTCGCTTCGTTTACAATCCGGCGACTATGGCAAGCAAAGAAAAAGTATTGGCGCGGATGTCAGACAGTGGTGTGGTGGCGGTCATTCGAGCACCGTCGGCGGAGGTGTTGATCCCGCTGACCGAGGCGTTGATCGCTGGCGGGGTATTGAGCATCGAAGTGACGATGAGCACCCCCAAGGCGATCGCGGGCATCGAGATGCTGGCAGACAAGTTTGGCGATCGGGCGATCGTCGGGGTGGGTACGGTGATCGACCCCGGCACTGCCGCCGACGCGATGCGGGCGGGGGCGCAGTTTGTGGTTTCTCCGATCACCGACGCCCGGATTATCGAAACCGTCATCCGGCAGGGCAAAGTGATGATCCCCGGCGCATTTACGCCGACGGAGATCATCAATGCGTGGACGCTGGGCGGGGACGTGATCAAGGTGTTCCCAAGCACCGCACTGGGCCCGCAATTTTTCAAGGACATTCTGGCCCCCCTGCCTCAGTTGAAGCTGACGCCCACTGGCGGGGTCGATCTGAAAAACTGCGGCCAATGGATCAAGGCCGGCGCCGTTTGCGTCGGCGTCGGTTCAGCTTTGGTCACAAAGGACGCAATGGCGAACAAAGACTGGGATGGCATTACCAAGGCGTCAAAGGCATTTGTTGATGCGATCAAGGAAGCACGCGGGTGAGGTCAGCAAATTTTGACTTAACTGATCACGACAGCACTGGAAAACCATGGACATCGTTCTCATCGGCGCGGGCGGGCACGGGAAGGTGGTGCTGGATATTGTCCAGTGTCAGAAGCAGCACCGCATCGTGGGTTTTGTCGATGCGGATTCGTCGCTCCACGGGACGCGCATCGCAGATGTGCCGGTATTGGGTGGGATCAATCAGTTGATGAAGTTACGGTCGCAGAAGGTGCGAGGCGCGATCGTCTCGATTGGCGACAACCGCATTCGCCAGCAATACGCCAAGGAAGCCGCCGACGCGGGGTTGGAACTGATTAGCCCGATACATCCCGATGCGACGGTTGCCGCCACTGCCAAGATTGGTCAAAACGTGGTTGTTTGCGCTGGTGCGATCGTCTGCCCGGACGCGATCATCGGCAACGGAACCATCGTCAACACCGGTGCGATCGTCGATCACGAGTGCGTGATCGGCGAATCGGTTCATCTGTGTCCCGCTTCAGCGCTGGCCGGACGGGTGCGGGTGGATGATCTGGCGTTTGTCGGGCTGGGGGCGCGGGTGATTCAGTGCGTTTCGATCGGGGCACGCAGTATCGTCGGTGCCGGTGCGGTGGTAATCCGTGATTTACCCCCCGACGCGACGGCGGTGGGTGTCCCGGCACGAATCATACAACGCCGGGACTGATGCGGTGGTATAATCATCGACAGAGGGCAACCATGACCGAGCGGATGTTCACCGAGGCGGAGTTGATCGAGGCGATCGAGCGGCTGGAGCGCGATATTCGCGACACGCGTCGCCGGATCGAGCACGCCCACACACCCGCCGATCGACGGGCACTGAATCGGCAGATGGACGATTCGATTCAACAGATCGAAAATCTTCGTGCCCGCCTTAATCGTTAGGCTCAGTCGTTAGCCAGACGTGGGTTTCGACGGTAATCTTCACACCCGATGACGACCGCGATCCTACTGTCCGCCGCCGCCAGCTTTGTTTGCTCGCTGGTACTCACCCGTATCGTCATCCAGATCGCACCCAGGGTCGGCTTCGTCGACAAGCCCGGACACCGCAAAATCCACGACAACCCCAAACCGCTCGGCGGTGGGATCGCGATCTTTTGGACACTGGCGATCATCCTGCTGGCAGGCGGATTTGGGTTTGTCCACTTCGATCTGCTCGGCGATTCGATGCGGCCTTACAAGGATGGCCTGCTCCAGCAGCGACCACTCCTGTTTGCGATCGTCGCCGCGACACTGGCGATGCACCTGATGGGCGTAATCGACGACAAACGCGCGCTAGGCCCGTATGGCAAATTGCTGACGCAGTTGCTGGTCACGACCTCGCTTGTCGTGTTTGCCGAATGGCTGGCGCAATCGACGCCTTCCCTGCAATTGCGCGTGCTGACGGCACTGGACGGACCGACCGGCAGCGCGATCCCGTCGATTTTGCTGACGGTAATGTGGATCGTCGCGATCACCAATGCGTTTAATTTTCTGGATAACATGGATGGCCTGTCCGCTGGGGTGGCGGCGATCTGTGCGGTGGCGTTTTGGATCACCGCGATGTCGATCGGGCAGACTTTTGTGGCCGGGGCGCTGGCGATCTTTATCGGGGCGGTGTTGGGATTTCTGGTCTGGAACTTCCCGCCCGCCCGAATTTTCATGGGCGATTCGGGCTCGCTGGTGCTGGGATTTGTGCTGGGCGTCTTGACGGTCAAGACGACCTATCTTCCCGCCGGCGACGCACTGGGTGCCGGGTGGTATGCGGTTTTTGTGCCGGTTATCGTGCTGGCGATGCCGCTGTATGATCTGATCGTCGTGTCGGCGATTCGCCTGTCTCGCGGCAAGAGCCCATTCGTTGGCGACACCAATCACTTCAGCCATCGCCTGGTCGCCCGCGGGATGTCTAGGCGTACCGCAGTGCTGTGTATTTATCTGGTCACGTTTGCCACATCGATCGCCGCCGTTCTATTGCCGCAGGTCAAGACGTCGTTCGCGGCACTGCTGATTTTTGCGCAAACGATTCTCGTCCTCGGCGTTGTGGCGTTACTGGAACAACACCCGCTGCCGATTCCCAAAGATCTCAACGATTCACCCCCCAACCCATGAACGCAGACCGCGAAACAACCCCGTCGATCGACTGGATGGATGTCCTGACCAAAACCGCGCTGGCACTGGCGATGGTGCTGGTGGCGGTGCGGATCACGACGCTCGAAGTCGTCCGTGAAGCCTTGGCCGACATGCCCGGGGATTTGGCGATCAGCGGGCCGGGGCCGACCACCACGCTGGTGCTGGATCTGCTCTGTTGGCTGCCGACATTGCTGGTACTTTTGCGCCGGGCGATCGACCGTCGCTATACGCTGCGACTGCATTTTTCTCACTTGCTGATGGTGTTGCTGGCCGGGTGGGTGATCGCCAGTTGCTTCTGGGCGAGCGATAAGTTCGTCGCGATGATCACCGCTTCGACCTGGTGTGCCGCGATGTCGATCGGATGGGCGACGTGCCAACTCGTGCGATCATGGACGCGTTTCCGCATGGTGGCGTCGATCGGCGTAGGACTGGCACTAATCTTTGTCGTACAGGCACTGCTCTATCGCTATTGGGAACATCCTGACATGGTCCGGATGTGGGACCAGAACAAGACGCAATTCATGCAGGCGCGCGGGTGGACGCAGGACGATTTTGCCTTCAAGCAGTTTGATGCCAAAGTGCAGCGTGGGGAAATGATTGGCTTTTTCCGCTCTCCCAACACCTACGCCGCCGCCGCCGCTATGTGTATGTTTGTGGCGGCGGGGATCGCGATCCAGCGTGGCAGGGATCGCGACGATCCACTCTTTCCTGTCCTGATCGCGATCCCGGCGATTTTGTCGATTCTGGTCATTGTCTTTGCCGACAGCCGAACCGCACTGGCGGGGGTGGTGGTCTGCGCCGGGCTGTTCGCCACTACTTGGTTGGGTCGGGATTATCTTGTCAAATATCGGCGTAAATCATTCCTCGTCGCCTGCGGGATCATCCTCCTCGGCATCGGCGGACTGGTTCTGCTCGGCCTGAGCACCGGCGGGTTGCTGCACGATTCACTCACGTTCCGCTGGCACTACTGGGTCGGCAGCAGTGCGATCGTTCGCGATCATCCGCTGCTCGGCGTCGGCTGGGGCAACTTCGCAAACGCCTATCTCCCCCACCGCCTGCCCATCGCATCCGAAGAGATCAAAGACCCGCACAACGCACTGGTGAAGTTCACTACCGAAACGGGGATCATCGGGCTTCTGCTGGTGATCGCGTGGTTCGGACGCAGCGCATGGGAAGCGACCCGACCCATCTCGCCTCAATCGCCGGTAACACCAGACAAGTCGGCCATGCCGCTAGCGCTATTGATGGGTGTGCCGATCGGTTTCCTCTTGATGAAATTGATCGTCAATCTGCCGCTGTCGATCGACGGATTTGAGCCGCTCAAACTGCTGTTATTTGGGTTGCTGTTGACGATGGGAATTATTACCGCGACCGCGCGCTCGACGACGCTATTGATCGCCGACGATCGGCCGGCACCGCTGGTGCTGTGGGGCGTATTGATCGGGCTGGCGGGATTTTTGCTGCACGCGATGGTCGATTTTGCGATGTTCGAAACCGGCCCGCTTTTGTTGATGATGTTGCTGGTCGGCGCGGTGCTAGGTGCCCGTCATCCCGGGGCGGCGGGACGAAAACAGCGGACGTCGCTGGCGGTGGCGTCGTTGGCGATGGTGTTTTTTGGAGTAATGGCGTTTGTAGCGCTGGTGTTGATTCCCACCGCATCGGCAGAGGCACGATCGAATGCCGCGCGGGAATTGGTGCAACAGCAGCGTTTCGCCGCCGCCGCGACGGAATTGCGCGAGGCGATGGCGAATTCGACAGTGGACAACGCCAATTACGCCACCCGCGCCGCGCGGGCGTTGATGGCGAGCAATCAATCCAATCCTCGCGATATTCTGGCACTGCTGACCCAGGCGATCAACGCCGATCCGTCTGATCCGGGCGCGTGGCTGGACCGTGCCCGATTCGCCGCCCGCGTTGCCGATCCGGCGATGGCGAGCGTCGATGCGATCAGCAACGATTACCTTCAGGCACTGGCGCGAAACCCCAACGACGTCGCATCACGGATCGAATCTGCAGACTATCTCGCCTCAGCGGGCAAGGCTGAGCAGGCGATCAAGCAGTATCAACTCGCACTCGACTTCAATGACCGCCTCGGCCCGAACGAGACCAAACGCCTGCCACCAGCTCGGGTCGCGGAGATCAAGGCCAAAATCGGTTCGGGTAAATAGAAACGGGCAACGCTGTGGCGCGCCTACAGACGCGTGTTGCCAACACTGCCCATCAGATCATCAGGGATTTTCTGCAATTCACCCGACCGATCCACACACGCGATGCTGGTCGAACCCTCGGCCAGCACCGTCGTGCCCCGGGTGAGGATGTAGGTGTGGTCGTTGCGGACGTGCGTGACTTTGACCAGCCGCGTCTGCAAGGTCAGTTCCTCGTCGTAGCGCGCTGGCGACTTAAATCGGATCTCGGCTTTGATGACGACAAAGAGCACGCCCCGCGCTTCCAAATCAGCGTAGCCGTGCCCGAGTTGGCGCAACAACTCAATCCGACCCATCTCAAAATACTGCAAATATCGGCTGTGGTGCAGATAACCCATGCCATCGACTTCGGGGTAACGCACGCGGATATTGATCGTGTGTTCGGCCAGTGGGGTCATGGGTCGATTGTGCCTTACGGCCGATGAAGTTGCGAGAGTCGTTGGTCGAGTGTCGCTTGATCCAGCCCGGCGATTTGCAGGGTCTTGCGAACCTTGTAATGCCCCCCCGCCAGCGCCACCTGATACGGACGCACCAGCAATCGCTCCGCCAGAAGCGTGATGATCGCGGCATTGGCTTGACCGTCTTCGGGGGCGCACATGACTTCAATGACGACTTCGCCGGCTTCGAGGCCGACAATCCGATCGACGCCCTTCAAGGGCACGATCCGCACCTGACACCGACTTGTCGCGGCCCGGCGGACTTCGGGCGACGGTGCCGACGGGCGCGATCGCTCGCGCTCTGGCACGATGGAAATCCGCTCCGAATCGTCATCCACTTCCTGCGGCACGTTGGCAGATTGGCGCTCCTGCTCGCGCTTTTCCTTCTGCTGGCGGGCAAAGCGCAACTCGCGGGATTCGGCATTGGGCTTGGGCCGAACCCGATCTTCGCCTTCAGGACCGGTTCGGCCGATCGGGATGGCTTTGGGTCCGTCGTCTGCCTCAGGCTTCTTCTCTGAATAATCTCCTAGACCGTCAAGCGATGCCAGATCAGGCGCATCGAGTTGGCGAAGCTGCCTGTCGTCCAACTCGCCGGCGATGCTGACGCCTGAATAACGCGCCATGATCTCGATCTGG
>JBGSMH010000608.1:0-2552 GCA_041740275.1 Phycisphaerae bacterium | reverse complement strand
CGTTTTCAATACAACCGATCGCCCGGTGCTGGAAAGGATTCGATTCAGCGAGCTGGGCATAGACGGCAAACGCTATGCGTTCAAACGCGATATCGCCCAGTGCGAACGCGTGGGGTATGTTGATGAATTACTCGTCGAACTGCGGCCGCACGCGTCGGCGGCGTTTCACCTTTCGCAGCAAGACACACCCCCTGCCGGGCCGTTACAATGTCCATGTATTGAATAGACATCATCGGGTCAACTATGCCATCCCACACGCTTGACGGCTGCACATTCGAACCGCTGGTTCAATCAGAAATGTTCCTCGGACTTGGCCGGATCACGATCGACGGCATCGCCGTGCGGTCGGGACGGCTTCCACTGATCCCCTATTCCCAAAGCCTGTGCGGGATGGAAACATCCGACTTTTCGCTCCGCGCGATCGATCAGCAACACGATCGACTGTCAATCCATCTCTCGGTCGGGTTTCGGCCAGTCCTGCAGCGACAGGCCCTGGACTGGAATCTGGATCATGTGCTGGATACGTCCGATTGGGATGCGAAAGAGGCGACTGTCAGTGGCGATCTGACGCTCCACATCACACCGGCGACCGAAACATTCAACGACACCTTGTTCAGGGGCTTTTCGTATCAATGGGAATACGTCGGGCCGGTCCCGTTATACTGGTTACTGGACCGGGCAAGTTGGGAGATCGGCGGGGATGTTCGCGGATCGACGGTCTGGAGCCAGAGTCTGTTCACCAACCCCGTCGCCACCTTCGACGGTGACGCGGCCTGGTCGACCGAACTGAAGCTATCAGAAAATGAGGCCGGAAACCGCGACGTACTCCAGTTCTGGCCGCGATGGATGAGCATGCAGCCGTTCGATTTCCAGTTCAACGATACTGCGGCACTCGTCGGCACCTTCGATCGTCTCGGGCTGATCCGCTCGGTTCTGAAACGAGAAAGCGGCGGGCATGAACTAAAGGTACTGGATCGTCACCTCTTCAATCAGGCGACGCAGTTTCGCACCGTACCCAAACGCATTCTCCTGGCGGCCGGGGCGCAGTCGCTTGCCAAGCGGCGCAACCTCTGGACAAGCATTCTCGATAAAACCCATCACCATGCGCTGGCCGAGGTCGGGATGAAACCGATCGCGCCATCGACCTGTTTGCAGCAGGACTTCTGGAAGCCGCATACTTTTGACGACTACCGCAAGGACCTGCTGCCTGCCGCGATCGCGACTGGCGTGGACTACATCCGCCTCGGTAACGTCAACCGAAGCAACGCCAGCGAGGGATTGCATGGCAACCAATGCGAAAGTCATGAGTACATGGTCGCCGAGAATCTGGGCGGTGCTGCGTCGCTCAAGTCTCTGGTCGCCGACGCCGCCGGTCACGGGATTGGTGTCTATTCATGGACAAGCACGGCCCAAAGCCCAAATAGCCCCATTTATCATCAGCACCGTGGCGATCCGGGGTGGTTTGTAAGAATGGAAGATGGCCGTCAGACGTTCGGCGGGACACACAGCACCGATTTTCAGTTTCTGAATCTCGCCACCGACGCGCCGCGGGACTATTGGGTCGAGTCGCTCAAAAAGATCAAGATCGATACCGGTGTCAGCGGCTACTTCTGGGATATGGCCGCCAACGTGTCGTTTATCCCCATCGACTATCTGAACATGAAGCCGCAGACGATGTGGCGCGAAGCGCTTGCCGCCACCAAGGCGTTGCAGGATGCGGGCATCACACTCGACGGACTTTGCGGCCCATTCGTTCATCCAGGACAGGGACATCACCGGGGCTACGAATCCTGGGAGGCGTTGTTCCTCAGTCTTCGGCTGATCTTCGCGCGGCCTGAAGGAAATAAGACGCTATGGACACCCTCTGAGATGTACCGTGTCTTCGCCCACGGCAGTGTGCCGCTGCTACAACTATTTTATGGCCAAACGCGAATCGATGAACTATTCACAGACGAGCATCGTCGGGTGATGAAGGAGTTTGCCGCGCTGGCCGGACGGCTCAAGCATCGCGTCCTGGGCGACGACGGCGCGGCCGTCGAATGGGCGCAGGACGACGGAAGCCTGCTTGTCTGCAACCTCGTCGATCGCTCGGTCTGGTTCGATGGACGTGTCAGGGATCTGAGCCGGCAAATCGAACTGGCAAGAGGCCCGGACAATCCATCTACTCTGATTGCCAACCACACTTATTCGATGCATCCGTCATAGATAAGTGGACGCCGCCGAAACAGATCGATTACTCGCGGGCGGCATGTACACTTCCTATTGTGAAACCGTGTCCATCAGAATCCATCGTGCTCCGTTGCTGATGCTGGGTACCGGGTCAGGCGGCGTTGAAGTTGGGAGTGCCTCGTAAAATCCGATCGAGGGTGAAACATCTGACAAATATCAGAGAAGCATTTTACCTGCCGGCATCCGGTTTTGTCATGAGTGGCTCGAGCGCAGTTTTAAGCTTCTCGCCTGCTTTGCGAGCCCCGGCCTGAGTGAGGTGGACGCCATCGAGGAAATCGGCGGGTCGTTCCAGCCACCCGGTGGTATCGACATAGTGCAGCCCT
>JBGSMH010000607.1:0-2072 GCA_041740275.1 Phycisphaerae bacterium | reverse complement strand
GAGCGAATGATACGAATGATCCGCAGCCGCTCTGAATCGTCGATCGGCTTGGGGGCGAGCGTAAAAATTGCCCTTTTCGGATCCTCGGCGTCATGCTTGCGAATCGTCGCCTGAATCGTCAAAGGCGAGCGGTTCAGCTTGCGGGCGATCCGGCGAGAAATCTCATTGATGCAGCAACTGCATTGCGTCGCCAGCCGACGGGCACGCGACAGGATCTGCTCGCGCTCGGCGTTGTCCACCTGTGAGAAGTTGGCACCGCGTTCGACGGCATCCTTGTGTGAGGTCAGGAACTTTTCAACGATCGCGAGTCGGAAACCGACGCGACGCTTGCCATCGGGGAACACGAATCGCCGCGCCGACAGGCCCCGACGCCGCCAGCGCTGGATCGTCTTGCTGGTAACGTTGAATCGCTCGGTCAGATCGTCGATGGTCAGGACCGGCTCCGGGCGATCGGTTGTCTTGTGATTGAGCGTGTCAGAGACGTGCTCGATCAGTACGCCCAGATCGTGCTGGATCGCCAGGCCGGTCAGAAGCTCGGATTTCTTGTTCTGGCGCGGGTTAAAGCCTGTGATACGAAAGACAACATAGTCTGGCGGGTAGGCTTTGGTTGGGTCGATCGAGAGCGCAAGTTCTTCGGCGGCAACGAGTTGAGCATCGCGCACGTTCAGCGGCGCAAAACCCATTTGTCGTGCCAGACTCGACATGATGTCTAGTCGATACCTCGCCATGTTGACAATTATCGTCACCCGGCGATGCAAACGTCAAGCAAGAAACGGCGTAAAGCGGGTGAAAATGCTTTCATAGCCCGGCAAATATCACTCGATCGCGATAAAAATCCTGAAATCTGTCCGCGTGTGTCGTAAACTATGGAGAGGTGGTGGCGTCTTTATCTTCGTGGAATAGGGAGCTGGGTTTTGATTCGACTGATTGAGCAGCCGAGCAGAGAGGGCACCAGCCTGCTGGAGCAATATTGCGCCAGCGGGTCCGCGGAGGTGTTCGCGCAGATCATGCGCGCCTATGGCGGGATGGTTTTCAGTGTTTGCATCAAAGTGACCAAAGACGCCGCCGACGCCGAGGACGCGTCGCAGGCGGTCTTCCTCACGCTCGCAGTGCAGATCAAGACCGGCGCAACGATTCATTACCTTGGACCGTGGCTTAAGAAAGTGGCCAAACGTACCAGTTTAGATCTCGTCCGATCCCGCAAGCGTCGCACCCGACGCGAAGCCATCACCGCAGGCAATCGGCCTGACTTTGATCTGGCGCGTCCGGGAGAGCGCAGCGAACAATCCGAATTACACGACCAGATCCGCAGCGAACTCGATCACCTCCCCGCCAAGTACCGCATGCCACTGGTGTTGCATTATTTTGGCGGGATGAGTCACGAAGCGATCAGCCGGGAGATGAACTGCACTCCGGCGACACTGGGCGTACGACTGCACCGCGCACGGAAAATGCTCGGCAAGCGATTGACCGCTCGGGGCATCACCCTCGAACACGCCGCACTGGGGATGGCGATTGCGGCTTCAGTGCATCATTGTGTGACTGACCGATTTGTTCATTCGACCACTCAAGCGATGCTGACCATGAGCACCGGCCGACCCGTCGGCATGGGCGCGATGGCGTTGGGATCGCATATCCCGGTCGATCTGGGCGTCGTCCCGCATCTGGTGCAGGAAGTGGCGCATTCGATGGCCAGGGCAAGAATGCGATACGCGACGGTCGCGCTGGCGATGTCGGTGACTTTCCTTGGCGGTGCCGCCGAAGCGGTGCGGCATCTGCCCGATTCGATCCGACCCAATCTCGATTTCCTCTCCCCCTCGCGAGCGATCGAAAAACTCTTTCGTTCGCCTGCGGTGCCGCGTTTGCAGGAAACGCCAACGACATCCCCGCCTTTGACGGTCGTGCAAAAGGACGAATCCTTTGACGAGCCCGTGCCGCGCTACATGTCGCCGCCGATCGTTCCGATGCCAGTGCCTGCGTCGTCCAAACCCGCACCGGTATTGGCATGGAAATATTCGACGGTCACCCCGCCTGTCTCGTCACATACGCCACATCTGCAGACGCAGATCGCC
>JBGSMH010000606.1:0-4375 GCA_041740275.1 Phycisphaerae bacterium | reverse complement strand
CACAAGCGATCGCATGCAAAATGTCAGCCATCCTTGGCCTCCTGTCTAGAGTGATTGAACACCCCTATTCTGACAGGAGGCCTTGGTTCGCGCAAGCCTTCTTAAGTCATGAATAAATAAGGACTTACGACTTAAGCGAATGGCATTCGGCTTTGTCCCCTTTGGGATCGGAAAACAGGTCCTTGTTGCCGATCGTCCCGACAATTTTCCGCTGGCGGGCATCGTAAAGCTCAAGCCCATCATCGCCCGCCGCGATGAGGATGGAGTTGGCATCCCATTCCGGGTGCCCGCCGACGTACCCGTGATGCAGCAGCCCGCTGCCATCCGGGCGAATGGTAAAGGTGCTGTTGAGCATCTTGCCTGCATTGCCGCCCCAGAGTTTGCCGGATCGGGCGAAAAACAGGATCAGATCATCCTCGCGATTCCAGAGGGTATGGTTGAGAAAAATCTGGATGTCGTCATCGTGGGTGGCGGCACCTTCTTTGATCAGATGATCCACCATTTGCCGGTATGAGCAGATGAGGGTGGGTTTTGCGGTGGCAATATCGACGATGAATAGTCCATCGTTGTCCGGCACGGGTTGATGGGCTGACCAGTCCCGGGCTTCGGGGTAGCCGGTTACGGGTCGCAGCCGGGCGAGGCGCCCGTAGTTGATGGCCGCGAATTTGCCACCCGCCTGCGCGATCCCGCCATTGCCGATGGGGGTGTCGTCGTACCGGTATTCGCGAATGCGCCGGTTCTGGGCGATATCAAATAGCACGGTGAAGACGCTGCCCGTTGCCGGATCACGATCATTGAAGAACAACTGCGTGTCGGCAGCGGTCGGATTCCAATAAAGCATCGCCCCTTGCTGCGGATTCCACCCGTAGGTGCGATCGATCACCACAGGCGAAAAGCCGTTTTGCGTATCCAGCAACACGACCCTGGCCGCGTCGTGTGCGGTGGGCATTCGGTCCTGAAAATCGGTTTGCAGGCAGGCGATGTATCGCCCATTCCCGTTCCACGGAATCGTGCGGCAATGCCCGATGTAACCGAAAAAATGATGGCTGGGACCAAACGTGATCTGCTGTGACGTGAGTTTCATGACCCATCTCCTGACCGACTCCCACAACGATTACGCTCGCGGGTGAAATTGTTTATGCACTTTGCGCAATCTTGCCGTGTCGACGTGGGTGTAGATTTGGGTAGTGGCGATGTCGGAGTGACCGAGGAGTTCTTGCACGACGCGCAGGTCCGCGCCGCCGCCGAGCAGGTGGCTGGCGAAACAGTGTCGCAAAACGTGCGGGCCGATGTCTTTGAGCAGGCCGCTCTTTTTGCCGTACTTCAGGACCAATTTCCACAGACTGATGCGGTCGAAGGGTTTGCCCGATCGACTCAGAAAAAGGCGTTCCTCGCTCTTTGCCGGGCGGGTGGTCTTGCTATGGACGTCGAGCAGGCGCGGTCTGGCATTTAGTAGATATTCCCCGATCGCCCGACCGCAGGCTTTGCCGATGGGGACGATGCGTTCCTTGGACCCCTTGCCCATGACCCGCAGCGCGCCGACCTGGAGATTGACGTCGCGCAGCAGCACATCGCACAGTTCGCTGGCGCGCAGACCGGCGGCATACAGGAGTTCGAGAATTGCCACGTCGCGATGATAGAACTTGGTGTCGGTGCGGTCGGGGGCGTTGATGAGCCGGGCAACCTGCTCGATATTGAGGATCTTGGGCAGGTCCTGTTCGGGCTTGGGACGCTCCAGTTGCTGCAAAACGGCTTGTTTGTCCTGACCCATCACTTCGAGATATTTCAGATAGACGCGGATGGCGGCGAGGCGTCGGGAGACGGTCTTGGTCGACTGCTTCTTGCGGGATTGGGATTGCAGATACGCCCGGTAGTCGTCGGCAGAGGCGCGGTCGAGGATCGAGCCGGCTTGCGGTTTGCCATCGTTGGCTTCCAGCCATTGGATGATGTCGTCTAAATCACGGCGGTAGGCGTCGAGGGTGTTGCGTGCCAGGCCGCGCTCGGAGGAGAGATAGCCGAGAAACGCGACCAATTCAGGCGGCGCGGTTTTCTTGACCCGAGATGGTGAGCGAGACGTAGGCGGGGCGGGGTTCGGCATGGACGGCACTCTCGCTTAGTCGGCGAACACGCCTTTCGACCAGCAATTCCAGATACGTCGGACACGCCCTGTAGCTGTTGAAACAGTGCCGAAACGCGTGCTCCATGTGCCCGACGGTAAATCGCCGGGCACAGCGAGCGTCCTCTCGGTTCAGAAACGGACAATGTCGGGGCATCTCAGGCGACATAGGGGCGCACCACGTGCTACCGTAGTTATCGGCCACCCGTGTCAGATATCTGCAACCTGTTACACCGGCGTACACGCGGCGAGCAGATCATCGACATGCGCCGTCGCCAGACAGACCACGCTATCTGCCGCCCCGTAGTAGATCTTGACCTCGCCATCATCCTCCAGAATACAGCCCGTCGGGAAAATGACCTGCGTACGAAAACCGTCGTCGGTCTCGTAATCTGTCTCGGGTGCCAGCAAAGGCGTTTTCATCAGCCCGATCACTTTGGACGGATCATTCAGGTCCAGCAGACAAAGCCCCGCGCAATACCGTTTTGGCCATTTCTCCTCCCAACCGTTCTTGCCGCGCGTGTTATCCCGATCGACGACATGGAGCGTGGTCAGCCAACCCTTTGCCGTCTTAATCGGCGGGGCGGCAGGTCCGATCTTGTCGTTGGCGTAGGGAAGATGTTCGACGCCGAGCACGAACTGGGTGTCGCCCCAGTAGCGCAGATCGGGCGACTGACTGATCCACATGTCAAATCGATCCCGGCCGCGCGAGTAGACGGGCATGGGGCGTTCGAGCCGGACATATTTTCCGTTCACTTTTTCGGGGAAGAGGACCATGTTGCGGTTGTCAGGGGCGCTGATGGAGAGGATGTCCCATTTTTCAAAATCTTCGGTGGTGGCGATCCCACCGCATACGCCATGTGCGGTGTCGATCGCGAAGCACATGACGACTTTGCCGTCGATGACAGTGAGGCGCGGGTCGTAGGCGCGGCGAATCTCATCGGATCGGAGTGTGAAACAGGGTTTGGGAGCGACGGTCCATTTGATGCCGTCGTCGGAGGTTGCCAGCCCGCAATCGGTCTTTTTGCCATCAAAGTGAGGGCTGCCCCACTCGCCGGGATCGTTGCGGAAAACCATCACATACTTGCCCTGATATTTCGTGACGCCCGCATTGAAAATGAGCGTCGCAGGATAGGGAACCTGTTTGTACGTCAACAGCGGATTGTTGGGATGACGTTTGATGAATGGGGCGCTGAGCAGGCGGGGTTCAAGGAGGGTTGGCATAGACCGCGAATCATACCGCAAACTATTCGGCGTCGGAACTGGCGGGGGGCGTCGATGACGGGATCGCCGAACCGCTTGCAGGTTCGGCGGGGACAAGGTCGAGATTGTGCGATCCAACCGTGTTTTCGATCGCGTTGGGGGCGGTATAGATCGCGACCTGCAACTGCTGATTCCACAGCTCGATCTGCAGATTCTGCAGCCGTTTATGGGCCTGGTTGATCTTGTAGTTGATCTCCGTCCGCTGGTGCTTCAGGTGCAAAAGCGATCCTGTGATCAGGAACGCAGCGAAGATGCAGAGGAGGAGTTTGAGCATGGATTCTGGGGAAAGTCTGCAGTAGGCGGTGGGCAGTGGGCAGCTAACAGTCGGCAGTGGGCAGTGGGCAGTGGGCAGTGGGCAGAAAGAATTCTTGCTGCCCACTGCCTACTGCCTACCGCTCACTAATTACTGCCCACTGCTTACTGCCACCTGCCCACTGTTCTTTGCCGGCAGCTTCAGTTTCATATCAATCTTGATCACATCCGACCCTTTGAGCACATCTTCGTTCAATTTGCGGAGCGTGGCCAGTTCGGACTTGGAGCCGAGTTGTTCAACGGCGATCTTGGTCAGGCTGTCACCTTTTTGCACGGTATACGTGCGATAGGCGGCGGCGGGGGTTTCGGTGCGGACGACGGGGCTGGCACGCTCAACCAGGGGCGCGGGCGTTACAGCCGGTCCGGGCGATTGCACGACAATAGAAGCCGGGACAGAAGCGGGTTTGTCGGTCGGCAGCAGATAGGTTCGTCCGGCGATGACCTTGTTCGGGTCTTTGGCCAGGGCGGGATTAAGTGCGACGACGGCATCGCGATTGGTCTTGGTGTTCCCGCCGGGCAGAAGCGAGGCGATGCGGGAGAGGGTGTCGCCAGGCTGGGCCTTGTATTCCCGAGCGTTGTTGGCCGCCAGCGGGGTGTTGCGAGTGGAGCCGGGCTGGGGCGTGACGGTAATCAGTTGTTCACCCTGGGCGTTGGCGAACGTTTGCAGCGGGTGATTGAGGTTTT
>JBGSMH010000605.1:0-3161 GCA_041740275.1 Phycisphaerae bacterium | reverse complement strand
GGCGGCTGGGGCGCTGGCGGCCGGACCGATCGCCGATCGCGTCGGACGACCCCGCAGCATGTTCATCGCGGCGGTCCTGTTCTTCATCAGTGCGGTCGGATCGACCTTTCCGATCACCGTGTATGACTTCATCGTCTGGCGCATGATCGGCGGGGTCGCCGTCGGGGCGGCGAGCGTGATCGCACCGGCATACATCGCCGAAATCTCACCAGCCCATATTCGCGGACGCCTGGGATCGATGCAGCAGTTGGCGATCGTTACGGGCATTTTTGTCGCGTTACTCAGCAACTACGCCATCGCCAAAGCCGCCGGGGGTGCCAGCGGAATCTGGCTGTTCAATCTGGAAGCCTGGCGCTGGATGTTTTTCATGGAAACGTTCGCCGCGATCGCGTACGGGATCGGTGCGCTATTGATTCCTGAATCGCCGCGATATCTGGTCGCCAAGCACCGGTACGAGGAAGCCAAAGTCGTACTCGCCAGCGTGATCGGCGAAGATGCCGAGCAGAAGGTCGCCGATATCCGAGCCAGCCTGCAATCCGAAACCCCGCCGCGCGTGAGTGATGTTTTCGGGCGATTCGGGCTGCTGCCGATCGTCTGGATCGGCATTGGTTTGTCGGTGTTGCAGCAGTTCGTGGGGATCAACGTGATCTTCTATTACAGCAGTCTACTGTGGCAGAGTGTGGGTTTCAGCGAAGAAAGTGCGTTGTGGGTGACGGTCATCACCGGCGCGGTCAACATCGGCACCACGCTGTTGGCGATCGCAACGGTGGATCGGTTCGGACGCAAGCCGCTACTCTTGATCGGATCGATCGGCATGGTGCTTTCGCTGGGGTTGATGGCGTATATTTTCGGTACATCTCCGCTCAGCGAGACAGGAAGTCCGGACCCGTCGATCGCGGGGAAGCGAGTGGCGCTGGTGGCGGCCAACCTATATGTGCTCTTTTTCGGCTTCTCGTGGGGGCCGGTCGTTTGGGTGCTATTGGGCGAAATGTTCTCCAATCGCATCCGCGCCACCGCCCTTGCGCTGGCGGCGGGCATGCAGTGGGTTGCCAACTTCATCGTCTCGACCACCTTCCCCCCGATGGCCAAGAATTGGGGATTGGGCCTCTCCTATCTCACCTATGCACTGGCGGCGGCGGTGTCGATCGCGTTTGTTATCGCGTTTGTCCGCGAGACCAAGGGACGTGAACTGGAATCGATGCAATGACCCCGATCGCTCGCCTGCGGGCGCTGTGTGCTGTAAACTCCGCCGCATGAGCGAAACGACCGAAACAGCCGTGATCCAGTATGACGATTTTGCCAAAGTGCAGTTGCGCGTGGCGACGATCGTGCAGGCCGAGGCGATCGAGAAATCAAAGAAGCTGATGCGGCTGCAAATCGACATCGGCACCGAGAAACGCCAGATCCTGGCGGGCATCAAGGAACACTACACCGCCGAGCAGTTGGTCGGTCGACAGATCGTGGTGATCGTCAATCTCGCCCCGCGCGAGGTGATCAGAGGCGAAATCAGCAACGGCATGTTGCTGGCCGCCAGCGACGAGACGGGCAAGCTGACGCTCATCCAACCCGGCACCGAGATCGCGGCGGGCGCGACCGTTCGCTAATCGCAATACACGCACGACCATGCTCCGGGAATTGCACATCTCCAATCTCGCGGTGATCGCCGATGCACGCATCGAGCTGGTCGGCGGGCTCAACTGCTTCACCGGCGCTACCGGTGCCGGGAAATCGCTGGTTATCGGCGCGATCGAGCTATTGCTCGGCCTGCGATCGGCGGCGGATATGCTCCGCAAAGGCACCGACGAAGCGCGCGTCTCGGGTGTTTTTGATGTATCAGACAAACGTCTGATCGAACAGATCCAGGCCGCGTGCGATTTATCGGTGGAGGGTTCGGAACTGCTGCTCACGCGGCGAATCTACGCATCAGGTCGTTCCAGCGTTTCGCTCAATGGCCAGCCGATCACACTGGCGATGCTGAAGTCGGTCGCCGAGGCGTTGGTGGATGTGCATGGGCAACACGATCATCAGTTCCTGCTCAAGAGCGCCAATCAACTGGACGTGCTCGATGATTTTGCCGGGACCGGCAAGTTGCGGGCGTCGTACCACGCGACGCATCTGGAATTGATTGATGCGACGCAGCGGCTGGAGGATTTGGAGACCGGCACGAAGTTGCGATTGCAGCAGCTGGATTTCGCCCGCTTTCAGGCCGCCGAGATCGACGCCGCTGAATTACGCGAAGGGGAATATGAGGAACTGTCGGCGCGGTCGCAGGTGCTGAACAATCTGGAAAAGCTGCGTAAAGATGCCGGTGCGGTGCATTCGGCGCTCTATGAGGCCGACGGCGCGATCCTCGATCGCCTGCAAATGATGGCCGGTGTGGTCAGCGAGTTGTGCATGGTCGATCAGTCGCTGGAGCCGATCGCCAAATCGGTCAAGGAAGCGACGGTGACGCTCAGTGAAGCGTCGTTTGATCTGGATCGATATCTGAACCGCCTCGATCTCGATCCGGCGGAGTTGGTGGAGGTCAACGACCGGCTCAACATCATCAACCGGCTGCTGAAAAAGTATGGCCCGAACGTCGAAGCGACGCTGCAACATCGATGCACGCTGGCAACGCAGATCACCGAGCTGGAAAAGGCGGATGAAGATGTCGATTCGATCCGCAAATTGATCGAGCCGCTGACGAGCAAGCGTGCGTCGCTTGCCAAAGACCTGTCGCGCAAACGCACCGAGGCCGCCAAGAAACTGTCGCCACTGATCCAGAAACAACTGGCCGAGCTTGGGATGGAGAAGGCGACGTTTCGGGTGGATGTGCGAGCCGCCGATCCGGGGGCAAGTGGCGGCGACGAGGTGGAGTTTATGGTGCGGACCAACCCCGGCCTGGCAGAATCGCTGCTTCGCAAGATCGCCTCGGGCGGCGAACTCGGCCGGATCATGCTGGCACTCAAGAGCGTGCTGGCGGCGGGTGGACGCGTGTCGGTGCTGGTCTTCGATGAGATCGACGCCAACATCGGCGGGCGTCTGGGTGCGGTCATCGGGGAGAAACTGCGAACGCTCTCGCAGCATCATCAGGTGCTGTGCATCACCCACCTGCCGCAAATCACCTGCTACGCCGACCGGCATATCACCGTCCGCAAAGAATCGGGCGAAAAAGAGACGCG
>JBGSMH010000604.1:0-3731 GCA_041740275.1 Phycisphaerae bacterium | reverse complement strand
ATCGCCGCCAAAGCTGAGGGTCATCTGCATGGGTGCTCCTTGTCTAAAAGTCATACCGAACGAATCGTGAACATATATTGATCCGAACATTCATATAACATTCGTCTCAATCCTGTCCCTAGCGATCGACGTTTCGGGCTTGGTACCATTAGTGGGGGAGGTGCTTTTTCGAGAGACTGATAATCCCCCGTCTGGCGACCCCGAAAAACGCCCTAACGTTAGGGTGGGGTATGGGTCTTTGAGTCAATGGGCTTGTCGGTCGGCGGGCAATTCTCTACGATCGACCGTCTTATCGCCGGTTTGTCCCGGCAAGTTTGTGACCGGCGGGTTTGCAGCGGAGTTCCTATGGAAAATCAGAAAAATACGGCGTTTCACCGCGTGTCCCATTCGGCGGACGTCTGTGTCGTCGGGGGTGGGATGGCAGGACTGTGTGCCGCGATCGCCTCGGCGAGAAGCGGCGTAAAAACCATCCTCGTTCAGGATCGACCCGTGCTGGGCGGAAACGCGTCGTCCGAAGTCCGCATGTGGATCTGCGGGGCGCACGGCAAGGGCAACAAAGAAACCGGCATCCTGGAAGAAATTCAACTCGAAAATTGCCTGCAAAACCCGGCAGGCAACTACAGCATCTGGGACGCGGTGCTCTGGAACGCCGCCAATCAACAGCCGAACCTAACGCTGCTGCTCAACACCACCTGTTGTGGCGGCCAGACCGAAGCCGTCGCCGGTGATGCGTCGCAAAAGCGACTGACGCACATCACGTGCTGGACGATGACCTCGCAGACCTGGCACACGATTGCGGCGAATATCTTTGTCGATTGCTCAGGCGATAGCGTGTTGGCACCGCTCAGCGGCGCGGACGTGCGTTGGGGCCGCGAAGCGAAAGCCGAGTTTGATGAAGATATCGAACCGTCTGCGGCCGATCGCAAGACGATGGGCAACACGCTGTTGATCCAGTTGAGAAAAACCGAAGAGCGCGTGCCTTTTGTAGCGCCCCCCTTCGCCTATCAGTTTGACAACCCCGAAGACCTGCCGCACCGCATCCGCGGTGTGCAGGCAGCCAACTTCTGGTGGATTGAGTTGGGTGGATTGCAGGACACCATCAAGGATGCCGAAACGATCCGCGACGAACTGATGCGGTCGGCGTGGGGCGTGTGGGACTACATCAAGAACCGCTCGCCCGCTAAGGATGAGGCCGCGAATTGGGCGTTGGAGTGGCTGGGTGCGCTTCCTGGAAAACGCGAAAACCGCAGGTATGTCGGCGGGCACACGCTCACGCAAAACGAGGTCCGTGCCGCGACCACACCGGATTACTTCCCCGATTCGATCGCCTATGGCGGGTGGTCGATGGACGATCACCATCCGGCCGGTCTGCTCTATCCGGGAAAGCCGACGATCTTCCATCCGGCACCCAGCCCATACAACATCCCGTATCGCTCACTCTATAGTCACAATATAAGCAACCTGATGTGCGCCGGTCGCAACATTTCGGTCACACATGCGGCATTGAGCAGTACGCGGGTGATGGCGACGTGCGCGGTGATCGGTCAGGCCGCCGGGACGGCGGCGGCGATGTGCGCCATCAAACGCATCACTCCGTCACAGGTTTATCCGAATCACATTCCCGAACTGCAAGATCGCCTGATGCTCGCCGACTGCTGGCTGCCCGGGCGATTGCGCCAGTTGAGCGACCTTGCCCAATCCGCCAGTTGCGATGCACCGGCGGTGCTGACCGGCGATGATCGAGGCGAGGGCTACGCCGGTGAGGTTGGTCGGCCGATCACGTTTATCTGGCCCACCCGTCAGAAGATCGCCGCACTGCGGGCGGTGTTCGATTCCAATCTCAACATCGACAAGCGCATGCCGTGCTCGTATCCGCAGAATCCGAATCGCAAGAGCGTTCCAGAATCGCTAATCAGCAAGTACCGGATCGAAGCCCGACAATCTGACGGTTCGTGGAAGAAGGTCGCCGCTGGGACCAATCACCAGCGGCTGCGGTTTTTCGAACTGAATGTCGAGACCGACGCCGTCCGTTTCATCCCCGAAGGCACGTTTGGCGACTCCAGTGCCCGTCTGCGATCGCTTGATCCGTTGCGAGAAATGCCCAAACACCTCCCGCCGGTGCGGGAGCGGATACGTTTTAGTGATGTGGTTCGAGCCCAGAAACCCGAGGATTTGGCGGCACCGGAGAATAATCTGGAAAGCACCAAGACCCCGCACGGTGCTTGATGGCGTTGGCGGGGTTGATGTCCGATTCGCATTTGGGATTGATCGCGACTATATTGATTGGCCTACCGACCGTCGCCGCGGGTGACGGCCGGGCCGATGCAAGGGTCGGCCGTGAACCTGGTCAGGTCCGAGAGGAAGCAGCCATAAACGGTCCCGGTTCTGTGCCGTCGTCGCCCGGTCGTCTTCCGCGGCGATTGTCATTTCATCCCTAACGATCCAATCCCAACCGCTCAAACTGCTCCTGAGGCGCATCGCACTCTGTCATCGCTTCGACCAGGTGGTTGGCCATCATGCCTTCGACGTGCGGGTCGTCGATCGGTTGGGTCTGTTTCGGGTCCGATTGCAGGTCATAGAGCAACGTGCCGAAATTACTGGCGGCTTCAGACCAGCCGGTCTGGTTCGATTGCAGTTCGCCGCGATCGCCGATCCGCATCGTCGCACATCCCTTGGTAAACGAAAACGGCTTGGCGAGCGTGACGCGATCTTCCTGCAATTCCGCCGGCAAGAACGGGTGCCTCATGTGCGTGGGCATGAGTGTGTATTCATATAGCGGGCGGTTCTGCGGATTGGCTGGCCCGCGCATGTAGACGTAGCGACCGTCGGTGATGTTCACGTGGCCGCCATGCACTCCAAAGATCGCGGTCTGGCGAACGGGTGTGTCGGACTCGATCGCGGGGGCAAGATCGTGTCCGGTCATGCGTTCGGTCGGATCGACCCCAAAGAATCGCAGCAGCGTTGGCGCAAGATCGATCGACGGTTGCACCAGGGCATCGCGTCGCGTTCCGGCACACCCCGGCGATCGCGGGTCCCAGACAAAAAATGGCGTGTTGGCCAGTTCGTTCCACCACGGCATCTTCATCTTCGCCCACCAGTCGTGCTCGCCGAGCAGAAAGCCGTGATCCGTGCAGACGATCAGCATCGTGTCTTTCCACAGGTCCAGCCGATCGAACGCATCAAGCACCAGACCCAGTTTCGCGTCACACATGCTCAAGAGCGACGCGTATTCGTGGCGAAGATGCTCAATCAACTCGGCCGAATGTTTCTGCGGATTGACCTTCTCATATCCCGGCCAATCCCATTGGCGGCCATCGGTCTGCCGCCATTTGAGGTAATGATCCTCATAGAGCATTTTGTATTGCTCGTGGCTGAAAAACGGTTCGTGCGGGTCGAACGTCTCCAGCTGCAAAAACCAGTTTTGCGAGTCCTTGTTCAGATCAATAAACCGCAGACCGGCGGCAAATGTGCGGGATTGGGGGTGATCGGCCTCGGTGGGCATGAACTGTCGGTTTACCCGATCCTGCCACTCGATGTGTTCCGAGGTTTTCCCACCCGCGTTGCGACCAAACGCCTTGTCCGCCGGTGCCACGCCCGCGACCAGTGGCTGCCACTTGTCGCCTTCCTGCCCGCGCACCAATTCGAACGTGCTGTAGCGCGGATGATAGGTGGCCCCGCCATCTTCCCAGTAGTGCTGGTGATCCGTACACAGGTGTGTGTAGACGCCGTGC
>JBGSMH010000603.1:0-6554 GCA_041740275.1 Phycisphaerae bacterium | reverse complement strand
GGCGTCTGAAGGGCATCGGGATGCGTTGGACGGCCCGCAACGCCGAAGCGGTGATGGCCTTGGAAGGCCTGCACCAAAGCCACCTATGGCCGACCTACTGGCAAAAATCACTTGCCGCCTGAAGAACTGGCAGACCCCGGCCTGACGAGGGAGCGCAAAAAAGTTGCCGCCAATCCCCCGGCGGCTATGGTTAACTCAGGTGCAGGCATTTTGCTCGCCCCGGTACCGGCATTTTGCGTGCCCATCCCCACGGCCGGATTGTCCCCGTTGGCGGGCGATTCCAACAACGCCGCAAGATTGGTGTGAAAACCGACCGTCACGATCGTGATGCTGTGATCCGGTGCCGCGATCAACAATCGTCTGTATAACTCAACCGCGTCTTCTGGATCGGTCCCGTGCTTGAGCGTATGCGGCAATCGCCCGGCGACAGCGCGGGTGTATTTCGAAACCCTGGCGATTCCGATCTTCTTTGGCGCACCGATCGGCAGATCGCCGCGCCCGTACCAGGTGTTGATCGCATCGATGCACTGGGGCGTAAACTCGCTGCGCGACGAGGCAATCGTCGCCAGGATCGTCGCCTCACCCCGATCCGCCAAAACATGCAGCAACGCCAGCGCCGCCACGTCGTCGCAATCACCGTCCATGTCTGAATCAAAGATGATATTGACCGGCATCGGTTCTGCTCCGCGTCCGACATCGCAAAGCCATAGCGGCACCATCGCGAGGAATAGAATGGCTGTTTTCCGATGCTGCAACATCACGCCATGTGCCTACTTGGGCTGCGGTTGCGGCTGAGGTCCATCCACTTCGGATGCCAGATCCTTGCGTTGCCACGCCCGAACATAATCGATCACAAAATCGTCGGGCAGAAGTGCATCGTCCAACGGGCTGTTATCCCATCCGCCCATCGGCAGAGTAAACATCATCTCCGACGGCACATTGCTGACCCGTTCGTTCTCCCAGCGCGCGACCTCCACGCCGTTGGCGTAATAGACCGCTTTGCCGGGCAACCACAGCAGACCGGCAGTGATGTAGCCGTCCTTGTCCGGCATGATGTACAAACCTTCGCTGCCGGTGGCTTTGTGGTTCTTGTCGTAGCCGTCCCAGTGAAACGCGACGTTGTAGCGGTATTTTCCCCAGCGAGTGAGGTGTTCCATGATGTCGAATTCCATGCCGCCACGGGCGGTGTCGGCACGCCGCCATTGCTCACCGGCGGCGACCCCGCGATCGGGCATCATCCAAAACGCTGGCCACAGACCCGGCGCAGTCGGGAGCTTCATCCGCGACTCAAAATACCCGTACCGTTGCACCCACTTGCCATAGGTCTGGAGAAAACCTGTCGCGTAATTCGTCTGGCCACGCTTGTGATTGGGATCGTCGTTGTGGAAGCCACGCTTTTTCTCGAATCGCAGTCTGGCCACGCCATCCTTGACGATCACGTTGTCTTTGCTGAAGTGACTCTGCTTATCCCAGTAGTTCTCGCCGTAGAAGTTCCACTTGGTGGTATCGACTTCGGTTCCGTCAAAGTCCTCGCTAAAGGTTTGCGTCCATTCGCCTTCGACAGGCGGGCGTTTGCCAACCCATTCGGGCAACACCGTCGGCGGGGGAAGATCGCCAAGAACGGACTGGATGCGAATCGCATCGGGTGCGTCGGCTTTATCAAATGAAATGATCACGCTTTTGATCGCATCGCTGCCAAATCGTGATTCGGTGTCGGCCTGTCCTTTGAGGTAAGTCCCGCCTTTTAGTTCGGTCGGGCCTACCCAAACCGTGGAACTCATGAACGGGACGACGATTTCGGTCTCCGCACCGGGCTTCAGCGGTTCGCCAGCGACGACGGTCTGCGAAGGACCGCGATCGCTATCCACCCTTACACGCGGCGTCGCGGGCGTCGTACCGGTGTTTTTCAGCAAAACGCGAACTCGCATCGCGTCGCGCATATCCCACCGACCGACGGCAGGCTTGATCGCAACGCTCGGACGATCCTTGCCGGCGACAAACGCGACCGCGACCTGGTTCTGCTCGACCGTCGCTTTGCCGCTGGTTACCGATACTTGCTTCTCGACATCCAGCACCACCTCGCCGCCGAGCACCACACCGTTCTGCGGTTTGGTGCGAATCGACGCCGGATCGACCGGCGGTTTCTCACCCGCCGGACCGGTCGCAACGATCGATTCGATCCGGTACGACCGCTCGTCCTTCGATTTGCCCGTAAAGATCAGCACTTGGCTCACTTTGGCCGGATTCAGCTTAAATCCCGGCTTCTTCCCGTATTGATAGCCAAAAATAACCGAAACCTTGCCCGTCCCCTTGGCCGGGATGGTCGCCGACTCGGTGTTGGTCGGCTGGCCTTTGGACCAATCTCCCGCGTTGTCCAGACGCAGGCTGACATTCAGCGCCTTATCGCTCGGATTGCTGATCGTCGCCTCGACATGGCCGAACGCCGAAAGATCCCACGATTGACCCTCCGCAGGCGTGATCGTGATACCCGGATAATCCGCCTTGCCCGGCTGAACCGTCACCACCAACGCGCCCCCATCGACCGTGGCCGAAACCTGATCGTCCGATGGTTTCACCTTCTCCAGCAATGCCGGGGTGATCTCGACCAAGGCCTTGCCTTCCGCTTGAGCAAACGCCGACGAAACGAGGCAAAGGGTGACAAACCCAACGAGTAGCATCAGTACGGTTCGCATGAATGAGTATCCTCCAAAGCCGTATCCTACCTGCCCAAGATTACACTAATGCGAAAATCGCCTTCCCTTTTGCGACAATCGGAACGCGCCATATTCGCCCGTTCAATTTCTGATAAACTCCGGCACACAAAGGAGATGTGATGCCGGAAGTTCTGATTCGATGGCCCGAAAACCCGATTATCCTCACCAGCGACTGCAAGCCCAGCGCCTCAGGTCTGGAGGTCGCGTGTGTATTGAACCCCGGCGCATTTGAGTACCAGGGCCGCATCGGGCTGTTGTTACGCGTCGCCGAGCGGCCACTTCCGCGGGACGGCTATGTTTCGACCTGCATTCTGGATGAGAGTTCTTCAGGCGGGGCCAAGCCGGTCTATTACCGGCTCGATGATCCCCAACTCTGTCAGGACGATCCCCGCGTCATGAGCTACGCCGGCAAACCGCTGCTGACCACGCTCTCTCACCTCCGCCTCGCATGGAGCAAAGACGGACGACGTTTTGAGATCGATCCCCAGCCCATCCTCTGCGGCCAGGGACCGATGCAAACCTACGGCATCGAAGACTGTCGCGTCCTGTTCATGGAAGGCCGCTACTGGCTAACCTATACCGCCGTCTCCGAAGTCGGCGTCGCTGCGGCGATGTCCAGCACGACAGACTGGATATCGTTCGAGCACCACGGCGTCATCTTCCCGCCGCACAACAAGGATTGCGCTCTGTTCCCGCGAAAGATCAACGGCGCTTACTGGGCTTTGCATCGGCCCAGCGGGGTGGGCATCGGCGGGCACAATATCTGGATCGCAAAGTCGCCCGACATGCGCCACTTCGGCGATCACCGTTGCCTCGCGCGGATGAGAGAACACCATTTTGATTCCGGCCGCGTCGGTGCCAACGCCTCGCCGATCGAAACCGACGCCGGCTGGCTGCTGCTCTACCACGGGGCCGATCATACCAGTCGGTACGGCCTGGGGGCGATCCTTCTGGACCTGAACCAGCCCGACAAGGTGATCGGCCGAACACGCGAGCCGATCCTGGCACCGGTCGCAGACTATGAGACCAACGGCTTTTTCAGCAAAGTCGTCTTCAGCAACGGACACATCGTGCGTGGCGACAAGATCGACGTCTACTACGGTGCCGCCGACCAGGTGATCTGTGGCTCGTCAGCCAACATCCGCGACATCCTCAACGCCATCGAACCGGCCAAAGGGTAATACGCGAGCATGATGGTCATCGTAGCCAGTGGTGAGTAACGAGTGGTGAGTGGTTAGTGGTTAGTGGTTAGAAAAGGCCAGGCATTTGGTCTTCTCTAGCCACTAACCACTAGCCACTCACCCATCGGTAGGGGCGGCTTCAGCCGCCGATTCGTTTCTAAACCCCGTTCCACACTCCGGGCACCGGTCGACACTGGCGCGCAGGTCGTAGCCGCAGACGTGACACAAGCCTTCGCGCTCGATGCGTCGTTTCCTTCGCCAGCGCCGAAACGCGATCAGCGGCAGGGGGAGACAGAGCAGGGCGATGAACCAGTGCGGGACGCCGATACTCCAGCTTGAGATATTGACACTGGCACTCAACGGCCACTGCAGGAGCGGACTATAGCCAAAGCCGAAGCGCGAATACTCGTAATAATCAATGAACTCACTTGCCTCGTAAGCATCCCACTGCCATCCATACGCCCACGTGCTGGGGTAAAACTCCTCCAGCGGCGCTGGCTCACTGGCTACGAAGTGTGTCATCTCGAGTTCCACGCGCCCACTCGCGGAAAAGAATCCGAGAGACCTCACAGTGAGCGGGGCAGGCTGAATGTGGCGTACAACGTCGCGCCGCCAGTACGACCTCCCCCACATCCCCACCGCCGCGAGGAAGAGGATTGCGGAGACGATGACGCTGGTTATCCACACCCACCCGAAGATTCGTCGCACGCGCTTCATCCTGCCTCCCCATGTTTCTCAGTCGGTACTGCAAACCCCGTCCCACACTCCGGACATCTATCCACGCTGGCGCGCAGGTCGTAGCCACACTTGACGCATAAACGACACGTCGTGCGTTTGGCCGTCCTCCCCCAATGCCATGAGACGAAGCCCGTCACAACGAACAGTACACCCGACCCAACGGCTAATGCTACTCCCCCCCACCCAAGGCCGGTTGCGTGTGGTCCGGCAACAACCCCGTTTACGGATACAAAAAGTCCGGCAAGGATAAACGCAATACCGACTATTTGCTTTCCAGCTCCAACCATCGAGTTTCCAAGCTTACACGGCAAGATAACTCGCCCAATTAAACATGACAAAACGCGACCTAATCCTTCAAGTGAGGTTTCAGGCAGTAGGGCGGCGATGAAATCCCGCCCTCACCCGCGCCAGGCCTTTCCGCTTGCCGCGGGGCGGGATGCATAGTTGTTGGGCTATGCACGTTGGGGCTCGGCTACCACTTCGACCAATCTTGGTCCTTCGGAACCTGCCATTCGATGACGGCCCCCGACAAGGCGGCGGCACCCAGCAAGAGTGGCAGCGAAACCCAACGCTCCGACCAGATGTCAGGTTTGAACCAAGCTGCCACTAGCCAACAGGTAGTCGCTATGACGCAGTACTTCACGACCTTTAGCGCAACGGTCCGAGGGGTTGCTGTCGGATTGTGTTTCCCGAAGAAGCTCATGGGGCTCACGGCAGGTGCATAACACATAGGCCTTTATGCCGAGTGCGCCGGGAGGCCAGCGTTGGACGGTCAGCGGCGGTCGCACTGGGCATCAAGTCTGGCTGAACTGAACCGGCCGCTGGTAGGGGGATTGTATCGACCGGCCTCGGGTTTGTCGCCCGCGATGATTCGCGACTTTGCGTCGATCCGGAAAGGCGTCTTAAGTCAGTAGGGACCGTCTTGGCACCGATTCGCGAACGGTGTGCGCTTTGCGACGGTCCGCCAAGGCGGACCATACTTACTCATTTGCCAACCCGCGCCAGTTCAAGCTCGGAGAGAAGTTCGATCGAGCCATCGGCGTAGAGTACGAAGCCACCGTCAAGATGGTATGCCTCTATCTCAACGACGAGCGGCGTTCGAGCTTTTGTGTCGAGCTTGGAACGTGGTGCGCACAGACGATACGTGATGTGACCGTTTCGCACGCTCGCCGCCCACTGCTCCAAAGTTTGCGGCGTGACATAGCCATTGGGCGTCGCCGCGGCGATGCACATCAGTAGATCACGGTCGTTCGACGACTCCGGTGGCATAGCCAAGTGGCCCCGCTCCACCAGTGCTTCTAGGCCGTCGGGAAGCACACCGTCATTCTGGTCCGCGTAAGCGCGCAGCGCCGTGTAGATGTTCGCCAGATGCCGCTGACACGAATACTTCGTCATGCGGTCGTTCTGATCAACCTGTGAGTCGCACCCAAGGGTGAGCAGCGCTAAGAGAATTGCCGTCGCGGGTCGCATAACAAATAGGCCTTTATACCGAGTGCGCCGATAGGCCAGCGTTGGGCGGTCAGCGGCGGTCGCACTGGGCATCAAGTCTGGCTGAACTGAACCGGCCGGCTGGTATGGGGATTGTATCGACCGGCATCTGGTTTGTCGCCCGCGATGATTCGCGACTTCGCGTCGATCCGGAAATGCGTCTTAAGAAGGAAAAGGCCGGTGCAGAAAACCGCCCGCGCGAGGGCTTTGCGCTTGACGCGGGGCGGGATTCATAGTCGTGTGGTTATAGCCCACGCGGGTCACGCCCGATGTCGGGCCAGACGAGCCGTACTCCGGCGATGCACTTTTCCACTTTTGCACGCGCCGCTGCGGTTAGTTGGCTCTCCGCGGAGATTTGAATCAGCGCGAGACCCAGCTCACCGAATAACTCGCTACCAGTCGTCCATGCCACTTTATGCAACAGATGGTCCAG
>JBGSMH010000602.1:0-19222 GCA_041740275.1 Phycisphaerae bacterium | reverse complement strand
GCGTGCCGACGGTGTTGCTGACGGTTTGGTTATAGGTGTAGGTTGCTGCCTGTGTGCTTCCGCACGCGAGCAAGACCACCGCCATCGCTGCTGATCCAAGCACGCGTTGGCGCGTTGTGATGCACGAATTGTTTGATTGATTCCGTGCGGATTCGATACGTTGCATAACGGTCCTCCAAATGCACAGCCAGAAGCTGTTTCTCTCCTGTCGGACTGGGCTCCTGTCACGATGACCGAGCGATGCCGACGCTCAACTACGAAATGTTCTAAACGGACTCCAGTGAGTACGTCTGACGCCAAAACCATACCACCGTAAAAGGGAAAGTCAACCGCTTTATATAAAGTGTCAAACGATGGCCATAGCAGAATGTTGCTTTTATGTGATTTGAGCCACGAAATTGGCAAAAACCGACCCCCAACCCAGCCCGAATCGAAATCTCCTATAGAAATTGCAGGAGTTATGCCGAGCGGATTGTGAATCGATGAAAACGCAAAAAATCGGCATTTGTTGGCGTTACCGCGTACCCGGCACCAGCCGGGAGAAGATCGCGTCCTCGCCAAACTGCGGGTTGGGAACGTAGTCGATCCGGTAGAGCAGGTAATCCTTGTCCGACCAATAAAAACGCCAGTTGGTGGGAAATCGACGCCCGGTCACATCGACGTCCGCGACGGCGGAGAAATCGACGATGTAGACGCCGGGCTCGTGCTTCACCCCCACGCCCGACACCGTGATGTTCTTCACCCCAACCTGCTCTGCCGACTTGCTGGCACCGGCGACCATCGCGTCGCGGCCGTTATAGGTCCAGAACCGCACCTTCGGATCGAGCAACTTCTCAAACGCCGACCAATCGCGGGTATCAACCGATCGCGCCAGTTCCTTGGTCTTGCGGGTGACGATCTCGGTCGGAGATTCCAGAAAATACGACATTGCCCCGATGATCATCGCCAGGACCGCAACCCCCAGCCCGGCCAGCTTCAGATTCTTCTTTTGGCGGATGTTGCCTTGCCACAACAGACCTGCCCCCACGAGGGCAAGGACAAGGACGATGTACCAGGACGGGTTGGCGATCCATTCGGGCATGGGGCTTGGCTCCAGTTTTTGTTCACGCACCGATGCGGTTACGTCCGATAAATACGTCATGGCCGACGGTGCGGTTCGCACGCTAACGCCTGCGCACGATGAGTTCAACAATCGCCTCCAACTCCACCGCCACGATCGCCGAGCCACTGGTGGAAAATCTCGCGGCACTTTGGGCGACCGATCCGGACCTGGCGCGCCCCGTCGACGCGATCGCCGATGCCGACTGTCTGAAACTGACTGCCACCAAATCAGGCCATTTCACTGCCTCTGTCCCAACGACTTCCGATCGGCTGGCGGCGCTTTGCTCCCGATATGACCCGATCGACGAAGCAAGCAAACTGATCGCCCGCGTACCCGATGAGCGATACGAACTGTTCGTCATGGGCATGGGACTGGGCTATCACGTCGCCAAGCTGATCGAGCGATTTGCCGATGCGACGGTGTGGGTGTTTGAGTCGGATATCAAGGTGATTCGTGCCGCATTGGCGTGTGTCGATCTCTCGGCCGCGATGCTCGAGCAGCGGCTGCGGATCATCACCACACTCGACAAATCCAGGTGCTTTGCCGACTGGATGCCGCACCTGGCGGCGATTTCGGTCGGGCACGCGATCGTCGATCATCCGGCCAGCGTGCAGTGTCAACCCCAATTCTTTGCCACCGCGCGGGGACTGGTCGATGAGTTCCTGGCGTTTGGCAAAACGACGATCAATACGCTCTTGATCAACAGCAAACGCACCTGTGAAAACCTGGCGGCCAACATCCCGTGGTATGTCGCCTCGCCGGGGGTTGGGCATCTGAAAAACGCCATGGCAGGCCAGCCCGCGATTATCGTCTCGGCCGGGCCGAGTCTGCGCAAAAACAAACACCTCCTGCCCGGTGCGCTGGGCAAGGCCGTCATCATCTCCGTGCAGACGGCGTTTCAGCAACTGCTGGATATCGGCGTCGAGCCGCACTTCGTTACGTCGCTGGATTATCACGACATCTGCACGCAATTCTTCCAGCATGTGCCCCAACACGTCCGCACCGAACTGGTGGCCGAGCCGAAGGCGACCACCAAGATCTTTGAACTCAATCCCGGGCCGGTGTCGCTGTTGGGCAGTCCGTTTGTCGAGTCCTTGCTGAAGGAGATGAAGCTGGATCGCCCGCGTCTGCCCGCCGGGGCGACGGTGGCGCATCTGGCGTTCTATCTAGCCGAGCATTTGGGGTGCAATCCGATCATCTTTGTAGGGCAGGATCTGGGCTTTAGCGAAGGCTTGGCCTACGCGCCGGGGACGAGCTACGACGATCTGTGGCGGCCCGAATTATCGCGACACAACACGGTCGAGATGATGCAGTGGCAGCGGATCGTTCGCGATCGGGCGATCCTGCGAAAGGTGCCGGATTATCAGGGACGCCCGACGTATACCGAAGAGCGGCTTTACACCTATTTGCAGCAGTTTGAGCGCGACTTCCTTGCCAGTGATAAGACGATCATTGATGCGACCGAGGGCGGCGTCGCCAAGCGCGGGACGACCGTGATGTCGTTGTCGGCGGCGATCGAGCAATACTGCCGGCAACCGTTATCCAACGCGGTCGGGGCGCATCCGGGACTGGGCTGGGATCGCGTGAGCGAAGCGTCAATGTCGCTGGCGTCGCGTCGCGAAGAGGCGTTGGCCGTTCAATCGATCAGCCAAGAGACATTGGAGCTGTTGCGTCAGATGCGCGATTCGCTTGAGGATCAGTCGCGCGTCAATGCGTTGATCGCCCGCATTGACCCACTGCGCTCGCGGATGAACACACTCGGTGAGATTTATGACCTGATCACACAGTTGACACAGCAAAGCGAGCTGGATCGCTACGCCGCCGACCGGCGCATCAAGGCGGCGGGGGTGAGCGGTGTTGAGAAACAACGCCGCCAACTCGATCGCGACATCGCCAATGTCCAGCACATGGTGCGCGCCTCAGGCGAGTTCGTCGCATTGATGGATCGGTGCATCGACATCACGAATAACAGCCGCAAGGAGCGCCGATGAAGACCGCAGCGCTCCTGTCGATGTTGCACGAATCGCCCGGCGTGAATAGCGCAACGCGGCAATTCCGTGCCGATTCGGTGATCGGCTGGACGGTGTCGCGATTACGCCAGTCCCACAAGCTCTCAGAAGTGGTTATCGCGGCATGGGACGATCAGATTAACTTGATCGAACCGCTGGGATTGGAAGCCCGGATCGTACGTGTGGGCACGCGGCGATCGATTGCCTCGCTCGACGCGGTGACGGCAGCGCAGAAATGGTCCAACGGCTGGCGCGGCGGGCTGCTCTCGACTTGTGCCTACGACCGTGGGTATCTCAATCCCGTCGCGCTCGACGTCGCCAATTCTACAGACGCGATCGTTTTGGTCGATCCGGCTTCGGCGCTGGTTGATCCGACGATCATTGACCGGCTCATCGACGCCGCGTCAGCAGGATCGCGCGACTACTACTTCACGCAGGCCCCACCCGGCCTGGCCGGCGTGCTGCTGAAACGGGCGATGGTCCAACGTCTGGCCGACGGAGCGGCGCACCCGGGGCGGATCGTGCATTACCTGCCCGATGCGCCGGTGCTGGACCCGATTACCAGCGATGCGTGCGTCGAATTGCCGCTGTCGGTGTCGCGATCGGTCGAACGACTCACGCTCGATTCGTCGCGACAGATCGAGCGTTTCGTGCGAGCCACCGAGCCACTGAACGGCACGCTCATCTGCACCGCCGCCGAAGGGATCGTCCAGCGATTGCGGGGGATTGAACCGTGTCGGTCGTTCCCGCGCGATATCACACTGGAACTGACGCCTTGCCGGTTGAGCAAGCCCGTGTATGGTCTGGCGTCGCATCAAGCGATCGATCGCGCAGAGATAGCGGTGGAGCAGGTCGAGAAGATCGCTAGCGAACTGTCGCGACACGATGACGTGCGGCTAACGCTGGGGGGGGTGGGCGATCCGCTTCTGCACCCGCAGTTTGTGCAGATCCTCGAATGCCTCCGCGGGGTTCATGCCCTGTCGATCGAAACCGATCTGATCGACGCATCCGACGCAATATTGCACGCGATCGCAACGACCAACGTCGATGCGATTTCCGTCCATCTCCCCGCGATGAGTGCGGGGGTGTATCAGCAGGTGATGGGCGTGGACAAACTGATGCAGGCGGTGGAGAACGTCAAACGCCTGATCGCACTTCGACAGTCCAGCGGCGGGGGGACGCCGATCATTGTCCCGACCTTCACCAAGCTTTCGATCAACTTCGATGAAATGGAACAATGGTTTGATACCTGGCTCCGTGCCGTCGGCAGTGCGGTGATCGTTGGTCCGAGCGACTATGGCAGGCAGATCGCAGATGTCAGTGTCGCGGACATGACACCCCCCTTGCGACGCCCGTGTGCCCGGACTGAATCACGGCTGACGATCCTGTCGGATGGGTCGATCGTGATGTGCGAACAGGACGGGCTCGGAAAGTTTCCGCTCGGACATATTGGTTCGGCGTCGATCGCGGAGGTGTGGATGAATAAGATGGAGTCGATTCGTGACGCACATCGGGGCGGCATGTCGCTGCCCGTGCTGTGCGGCGATTGTCGGGAGTGGCATCGGCCATGAGTGATCGAACGAACGTATTGGGCGTGGTGATGGCGCGAGCGGGCAGCAAGGGCTTACTGGATAAGCACTTGCGGCCACTGCTGGGTCGTCCGGTGATCGATTACACACTCGATCATGTTGCGACATCGCGGTTGCTGACGCGAACGGTCGTCTCCAGCGATTCACCAAGCGTCTTGGATCGCGCCCGATCGCGAGGGTTTGAGCCGCTGCCGCGTCCGCCCGAACTTTGCACCGATGACGCGTCCGTTCAGGCGGTGATGCTGCATGCCGTACAACATGTTGAAGCACAAGGGTTTATGCCCGACGCGGCGGTGATCCTTTACGGCAATGTCGCGGTGCGCGGCGTGGATGTGATCGATCGAGCGATCGAACACTGGATCAAGACCCGCTGCGACAGCGTGCGAACCTTCTGCCCGGTCGGCAAGTGGCATCCCGGGTGGATGAGCAAACTCAATGGCGATGTGGTCGGCCCGCTGCGACCCGGATCGATCCATCGCCGACAGGATTTGGAGCCGCTATACCTCCACGACGGGGCGGCGGTGGTGATGTCGATCGAATCGCTCAAGCGCGGACTAACCACCCCCGACGACCCGCACGCGATGTTCGGCGTCGATCGGCGCGGCATCCATACCGAAATGGGCGAGACGATCGAGATCGACCACCTGCGCGATCTCTACTGGGCCGAGGCGGTTCTGCGGGAGCGGGCGACATGATGATCGGGCCGATCGATATCGCTCAGCGTGTGATGGTGATCGCCGAGATCGGGGTCAACCATGACGGCTCGGTCGATCGCGCGATCGAACTGGTCCGCGCCGCGGCGGCAGCGGGAGCGGATGCGGTGAAAGTGCAGGTATTTGTCGCCGAGCGGTTGATGCACCCGTCCAATCGCTTCGCGGCGTACCAGGTCGGTCGCACCGATGCTGCCGACCCGGTGGCGATGCTCAAACAGTACGAATTGACCGATGCCGACTTGCGACAGATCGCCCAGGAAGCCGCCCGCTGCGGGCTGTTGACGGTCGCCACACCGTTTTCGCCTGAAGACGTCCCCCGTGTCGTCGCCATGGGTGCCGCCGCGATCAAAATCGCCTCGCCAGATCTGGTCAACATGCTGTTGCTCGATCATGCGTACCAGACGGGCTTGCCGCTGTTGGTTTCGACCGGTGCATCGACGCTGGACGAGGTGAAATCGAGTATCGCGTGGCTCGACGCCAAAGCGACAGACTACGTTCTTTTGCACTGCGTCAGTAGCTATCCCACGTCGCCAAATGATGCGAATCTGAACTGGATCATGGAGCTTGGACGCTTTTCCGCACGCGTGGGGTATTCCGATCACACTGACCAGATAGTCGCCGGTGCATTGGCGGTGGCGCATGGGGCGTGCGTGATCGAAAAACACCTGACCTATGACACCAACGCTGCTGGCCCGGATCACTCTGCCAGCTTCGAGCCGGGCGTTTTCGCCGAATATGTTCGCCAGATCCGGCTCGCCGAACGGATGCGCGGCAAATCCGCTCGACATGTGCTTGAATGTGAAAAAGACGTCCGCACCGTCAGTCGTCAGGGCCTGGTATTGAAGCGCGATATTGCCGACAGAGCCATCACACGCGATGATCTGACCACGCAACGCCCCGGACCGGGCGTGCCCGAGTCGCTATTGAAAAAGGTGATCGGCGCGATGCCGTCACGGCCGCTCAAGGCCGGTCAGTTTATCACGGAGAACGATCTTGCGTAAACGCAGAATCTGTTACGTCACCGGAACCCGCGCCGAGTTTGGGCTGATGCGAAGTGCGCTGAAGGCGATTCGGTCGCGCTCCGGACTTGAATTGCAGTTGATCGTCACCGGCATGCACCTCAGCCACGAGCACGGTCGCTCGATCCGGCAAGTCCGCAGGGCGGGGTTTGAGATCGATGCCAAAATCCGCTGGTACGATACGTCTGACAAGTCTGAGTTGGCCGAAGAGGCCGCGATCGCTCAGGTGAAAATGGCCCGCGCATTTGCGGACTTGAATCCTGACATCGTGCTGGTCTGCGGCGATCGCGTCGAAGCCTTCGCCGCCGCCGCTGCGGCGCATCTGGGCGGACGACTGGTCGCCCACGTCCACGGAGGGGACCGGGCACTGGGCCAGATCGATGACGCCTTGCGACACGCGATCAGCAAACTGTCGCACATCCATCTTTGCGCGACCCAGGAGAGCAAAGAGCGACTCTTTGCGATGGGCGAGGACGACTGGCGAATCCACTGCGTCGGCACGCCGGGCCTGGACAGAATCGTCGAACTTTCGCAAAAAAAGCCGTGCGATCCGATCGACGCGTTGGTCCTTCTTCATCCCGATTCGTCCGACCCAGTCGAGCAGTTGATCCGGGGGAAGATGTTGCTGGAGGTGATCGGCGGCAAGTCCATCGGGTCGGTGGTGATTGTCTATCCGAATAACGATCCGGGCTGGCAATCCATCGCCGGTCTGCTGGACACGATCCAACCCACCGCCAATGTGAAACTGGCCAAGGATTTGCCGCGAGCGGAGTTTCTGGGGTTGCTTGCCAATGCCAAAGTGCTGATCGGCAACAGCAGTTCCGGGATCATCGAGGCCGCCAGTCTCGGCACGCCGGTGGTCAATATCGGCGACCGACAATTGGGACGCCAGCGCAGCGAAAACGTCATCGACGTGCCGTGGGTCAGGGACGAAATCGAATCGGCGGTCAAAAAAGCGATGCGGTCCCGTTTCACCGGCAAAAACGTCTACGGCGGCGGAAACGCAGGCGAACGCATCGCCAAAATATTAGCGGACGTGTCGCTCAAAGGCCGAATCCGACAAAAACTGATTCGATATTAATCTGTGGTCAAGTGCCGAGGCGTATCGCACGATACAGCAGTAGGTGCCTATGACTACCGCCACCGCACAAGATCCTCGTGAACTGGTCAAGGTCGCGCTCACCAAGCTGAACGCGATCGCCACCCTCCCGGAAGTCACCGCACGCATTATCTCCACCGTCGAAGACCCCAAAAGCTCCGCCGCCCAACTGCACAAGATCGTTTCGCACGATCCGGCATTGGTGACGCGGATTCTCAAGGTCGTCAATTCCGCCTTTTATGGCTTGCCGGGGCAGATCGCGTCGGTCGAACGCGCCATCGTCCTGTTAGGTCTCAACGCGGTCAAAAACATCGCCGTCGCCGCCAGCCTGGGTCAGATGTTTCGCGGGCTCAAATTGTGCGAAGGCTTCACCGCCAAGGACTTGTGGGCACACTGCGTGGCCGTTGCGGTCGTGTCGCGGGAACTGGCCAAACAAGCCAAACTGCAACTGGCCGACGAGGCGTTTCTGGCCGGGATGATCCACGACATTGGCATTCTGGTGTCGTTGCAGACCTGGCCGGAGCAGTTGCGGGCCGTGTGCGAAAAAGCGGGCGCGACCGAAGAATCGTTCATCGAAATCGAGCGCGAAATCGTCGGCGTCGATCACGAGATGCTCGGTGCGGCGCTGGCCGAGAAGTGGCAGTTCCCCAAGAGCTGTCAACTGGTCGCCGGGCATCACCATGACCCGATGACGCTGACAGATGGCTCACGCGTGCTGGTCGGCATCGTTCACATCGCCGACACGCTCTGCTGCGAAGCCAAACAAGGTTTCCCGCTCACCGCAATCCGCCAGCAAATCAGCCCCGAAGTGATCGCCGCGATCGGGATCGACCATGCGATCATTGACCGAACCCGCGCAAACATCGCGACCATCATCAGCAACGCCCAGTCGTTCATGTCCTGATCGGATCGGACTTGTGTTGAGACCGCAGATGAACGCGGATGAACGCAGATTAGATTCGAAATGTTCGTACCCAGTCTAGCCGACAGCTTGCTGGCGTTTCATTCGCATTTGCGAGGCAATAAAAAAAAGTTGATTTTCCGACAAAAACCATCCTAACAAATTGTTAAATAAAGACTTGCGCGCGTCTTCGAAAGTGCCGCTTGGTGCTGAAAATTACCCATCTTAACGCTTCGTTTCCCCTCTGAATATTGTCGTCCTGAGCGTACTCGCGAAGGATCTACTTGCTCGTGGCCGTGAGGTAGATCCTTCGCGAGTACGCTTGAGGATGACACTGTCCGGCTACGATTGTCCTGAACCCAATCTCGAAAAACACCTCCCCTCCACACTTCCACCCCTGTTGCGCGCCAGAACACCTCCGGCGCGCAACACTCAATCAAAATTGCCCGAAAATCGACTTCTTTTTTTTCGATTTCCCTTTTTGCCTGTTGCGCGTATTGAACCACGAAAACGAACCACTGTCTCCCCGCTGCCCACGACTCGACTGAGCTCGTCGAAGTCTGCCGACTGCACACTGAAAATAGGACACGGATCGCACGGATTGGCTCAGATGAACACGGATGGGATTGATCCGCCTCTATTCGTTCGTTTGCCTCTTATTAGTGGCTTCGTTATTCTTCATTCATGGCGAAACAATCGCCAGGGGCGAAATCGGGTTTGGTTTCATCGGACAAGCTGTCGGGTCTGCTCGACACCCGCGTTGCCGAGAGGGCCGGAAGTTTCTATTGCTGCCCTTGGCACATCATCCCAGTGGGAGTGCAAAGTCATGGCAAAGATCAATGTGCTGAGCAAAGAGATCACCGTGCAGACGCGGGACGAGCAGGATTACATCTCGTTGACGGACATCGCGCGGTACAAGGAAGCCGATCGAATCGATCACGTCATTCAGAACTGGATGCGGAACCGGAACACGATTGAGTTTTTGGGAATCTGGGAGCAGTTATATAACCCGGAATTTAAACCCCTCGAATTCGAGGGGTTTAAAAGACAGGCAGGGTTGAACAGCTTTGTCCTGACTCCCAGACTATGGATCGAGCGCACCGGTGCCATTGGGATCGTGTCGAAATCCGGGCGATATGGCGGGACGTTCGCGCACAAGGACATCGCGTTCGAGTTTGCTTCGTGGGTGTCCGTCGAATTCAAGCTGTACCTGATCAAGGAGTTTCAACGGCTCAAAGAGCAGGAATACGCCACGCTGGGTTGGGACATCCGGCGGAACCTGGCGAAGATCAACTACCGGATTCACACCGACGCGATTGCGGCGAATCTCATCCCGCCGGAATTGACGAAACAGCAGACGAACATGGTCTATGCGAGTGAAGCCGACGTGCTGAACATGGCACTGTTTGGAAAGACCGCAAAGCAGTGGCGCGACGCGAACCCCGGCAAAAAGGGAAACATTCGCGATCACGCGAACTCGGCGCAACTGGTGTGTCTGTCGAACCTTGAGAATCTCAACGCGCTGTTCATCCATCAAGGCGCGGTGCAGGGCGAGCGGCTGACAAAACTCAACGAGATCGCTATCGGGCAGATGAAATTGCTGACGGACGACACGGGCGTGAGACGGTTGTGCGGAAAAAAGAAGCCAGGGATATAGGATGTTCGGGACCGGACTCGATCATCTCATGGCGTGGTGCCGAATTCATCCGCCGGCGATGTCAGGGGATGCCAGAAATCGGCGGATTTGCCTGATTTTGCTGCCGACTTTTGACGGGGACGGGGATATAGTTGACTGTCGTATATCGCGCTGCGTTTGGGGATGCGTCATCGTGTTTCCACGCGCTGCGCTCGTTCGTGAACAAGTGAAAGGAGGATTAATCTCCGGCCGGAAAGGTAGGAGTTGCAACAGTTGCACGCTGGCGCGCAACACTTTCGGAGGCCAAAATTTACAAGTCCAGTGACGGCCAGCAGTTACAATTTTCGTATGGACGAAAGCCGATGCAACAAATGCAACAAGTGGCCGGAAATAGGAGACAGGAGGGAATGTTTGGAGTTTGACGTTTGGAGTTTGGAGTGTTGGACCTATCCACGAACCACGCATCCCCACCAAGCCCCAAGCCCCAATCCCTATTCCGGCAAGGCCAGCATGTCGATGTAGAAGTCTTCAAACGATTCGTGCCGGTTCAGTTCCAGGATCGTCACATTCCGGCTTACCGTGATCGCGTTTTTGAGGGCATCGGCACTGCACAAGCACATCCACGCCCCGGCCAGCGAACTGTTGCCGACGACGGAGATTTGGTGTTCGGTGAAATCGGGCAACATGCCGCAGGCGATGGCGCTGTTTCGATCGAGGTGAAGCCCGAATCCCCCGGCCAGATAGAGGCGTTGGATATCGGCGGCGACGATGCCGGCCTCGCACATCATGGTTTTCAGACCCGCCGCGATCGCGGCTTTGGCGGCCAGCAGTTTGGCGATATCGCCTTCGGAGACGATCAGGTCAATCCCGCCAATCCCCCGCGCCACCTTCATCGCCCGCCCGGAACATTCGGTCGGCACAAAGCGGTCGGGATGATCTTTGACGACCTGATCGACGTATCGCCCGCCAGGGTCGAGCAGGCCGGCGCGTCGGCCTTGGGCGAGGAAGTCGATGTAGAACGACCCGCACAGCCCGATCGGTTTGCCCGTGCCGATCTGACGGAGTTTGAGATCAAGCGGGTTGAGGCTGATATTGATGTGGGTGATCGCGCCATCGACGGCACGGGTGCCACAGGTGAGGCCCGATCCTTCAAACGCCGGACCCGCCGCCGTCGCGCAGCCGAAGAGGCGGTCCTGATCCAGCCGCAAAACCATCTCCCCATTGGTCCCCACATCCAGCAGCAGACTGGGTGGCGGAGACGCCAGCAGTGGGGTGGCGATCATGCCGCTGCTGATATCTGCGCCCACATACGCCGAGCAGCCGGGCAGCAGGTGCAGTTGCAGATCCAGCCCGCTCGATCGACCGAGGTCCGCCAGCGGATCGCCCCATGCGATGCGGTGATTGATGAACGCGGGCGTGAACGGGACAACGCCCATCGGGGTCGGATCGACCCCCATGAGCAGGTGCAGCATGGTCGTGTTGCCCGCGACGGTGCCGCAGACGACATCGCCCGGCGATGCCTCGGCGATCTGGACCGCAGAGAGGATGAGCGGGACGAGCGTATCTTCGACGATCGCGCGTCGCATCTCGATCAGGGAGGCCGGGTCTGAGGCGAGGGTGATGCGGGTGAGGACATCATCGCCGAGCCGCATTTGCTGGTTGAAATCACTGCTGCGTGAGAGGATGGTGCCGTCCTTCAGATCGACGAGTAGGACGACGACGGTGGTGGTGCCAATGTCGATCGCCACGCCCAGCGGACGCGCCGGGACGCGTGATCGCTTCGCGGGTAGCCATGTCGCACCATCAAAATCGGCATCGGTTCGCCAGATCGGATCGAATGACGCCAGCGTCGGGGCATGAAACTCGGTCACAACGCTGGCCCGTTGATGTAGCAGCGAACGATCGGGGATTTCGATTCGACAATGTGCGTCGCCGTTCAGTCGGTGCTGACAGGCGCGGATATCGGCTGCGAATCGGGCATCAACGGTTGCGCCGCTGGCGAGATTGCTGAGCGAGCCCTGGCTGGGTCGGACGATGCAGCTTTCGCATAGCCCGCGTTCGCCGCAACGGGTATTCAGCGCGATCCCGGCCCGGCGCAAGACGGTCGACAGGGGCAGTTGACGATGGGCATCAGGCACGTTGATGACGCGTCGTGTGCCTTTCAGATCGACTTCAAGCAGCATGTGGCGAGCCCTTCAACCTCTTCGGGCGTGCGGCATTTTGTCGCGAGCCTGACGACGAGGTGACAACGTTCTAGCACGGGAAAATCGGATTTCAATATCCGCAATTAATGTCCATCTGTAGTTCGTTTGATATGTATGCAAACCGCGTTTCCATCAACTTTTAAGCTATTCGGAAAGAATCTCTTGCAAAATGGACCGAAAAGTCTTTTGATAGGCACACAAGGAGACTCAATGGCAGATTTGGCACTTTTGAAACAGATGGTCGGCAAGGGCAATCGAAACGAGACCAAGCGGTTGGTGCAGGAGGCGATCGACGCCAACCAGTCCCCGCGGGAAGTTCTCGACGCGATGGTATCGGCGATGGACGAGATCGGCGGACGGTTTCAGCGAAATGAAGTCTTCGTCCCCGAAATGCTCGTCGCCGCCCGCGCGATGAAAGAGGGCATGGCGCTCCTCGAGCCGCTATTGGTCAAGGCCGGGATCAAACCGGCATTTACTGCGGTCGTCGGAACCGTCCAAGGCGACCTGCACGACATCGGCAAGAACCTCGTCGCGATGATGTGGAAAGGCGCCAACTTTGGCGTGGTCGATCTGGGCACCAACGTCCCGGCCGACAAATTTATCGCGGCGGCGAAGGAAAGCGGTGCGAAAGTCATCGGCCTGTCCGCTCTATTGACCACGACCATGCCCGCGATGCGCGAAACCGTGAAACAGATTCGCGCCCAGCTCAGCGGCGTCAAAGTTGTCATCGGCGGGGCACCGATCACCCAACAGTTTGCCGACGAAATCGGTGCCGATGGCTTCGCCCCCGATGCCGCCGGTGCGGTTGAACTGGTGCGAAAACTGGTCGCGGCCTGAAGTTGCGATGCGCGTTGACACCGTCGTCATCCCCGCCCACGCCACGCCGCGTCAGCGATTCATCGCCGCGCTCGAGCGTCGACCGCTGGCGGGGCTGGTGCCGCATTTTGAATTGGTCTTCTTTCTCACGATGGAGGCGTTTGGCAAAGTTCACCCGAACCATCGGCGATACGACCAGTGGCTACAGATGGAGGAGCGTGAACGCCAACTCCACCGCATGGACATGGCCAGGCTCCACGTCGACACCGCCGAGCGGTTCGGGCACTCGGCGATCTTCATTCATCCCAACCCCAACGATGTCGAAGAAACCATCCGCCTCATCGACCTTATCCGCGATCTCAGCGGTGACCGCTTTTTCATCATGCGGCACGGCGATCCGACGTTCGGCATCCCCAACGGCGCAGGCATGGAGGAGTTCTCGCTTCGCATGATGGACGACCCGGAGGGCGTCCAGCGGCAAGCGCAGGAACGGGTCGACCGCGCGATCGCGGCAGCCGAGCGGTACCGCGAGCACGGGCAACTCGACGGATTCGCGCTTTGCGCCGATTACTGCTTCAACACCGGCACGTTCCTGACGCCGGGTCAGTTCGAGACCTTCGTCACACCCTACCTCGCGCAGATCACTCGCGCGTACCGCGACATGGGGTTCTACGTCATCAAACACACCGACGGCAACATCATGCCGATTGTCGAGCAGCTCGTGCAGACCGGCCCGCACGCGCTGCACTCGCTCGACCCGCAGGGCGGCGTCGATATGGCGGTGATGAAGGCCCGGTTCGGCCAGCGCGTCTGCCTCATCGGGAACGTCAACTGCGGGTTGATGGACACCGGCACGGACGAACAAGTCATCGCATCGGCACGCTACGCGCTGGAACACGGCATGCCGGGTTACGGCTATATCTTCTCGACCAGTAACTGCATCTACACCGGCATGCGGCTGTCGCGATACGAAACGATACTCGACGTCTGGCGCTGTCATGGCGTCTATCCGCCGTTGCCGGATGAAACACGAAACATATTGCTTCCCGAAAGGAACGCCTGATGGCTACGCCCTTGACCAGCCGTGACCGAGTGAACCGCGCTTTCGAACGTCGCCCGCATGACCGCATCCCTCGCCACGAATCATTCTGGGGCGACACCATCGAACGCTGGCAAACCGAAGGCCTGCTCGGCGATTCCAAATCGGTTTTGGAACTGCTCGGGTCCGACTTTGCCGGATTGGGTTGGCTGTGGCCTCAGGCGTTTCCGGGGACCGAGCGAACCGTCTCGCAGGATGCGACAACGCGTGTGGTTCGCGACAGCAACGGCAAGCTCGTCCGCTACTGGAAAGGCCGATCGGGCACGCCCGAACATTTGGGATTTGAATGTGACAGTCGTGAAAAGTGGGAGCAGGTTTTCAAGCCCGCACTGCTTTCAACCGGCCTTCAATGCGATCCCAATGCCACCGCCCGTGCCTATAAGAACGCCCGTGAAGAGGGCAAGTGGTGTCACCTGACCGGCGTGGAATCGTTTGAAGAAACCCGCGCGCTGATGGGGGACGAGATCAGCCTGATCGCGATGGCGGATGACCCCGAATGGATCTTGGACGTGTCACGCACGTTTACCAACGTGATGATCCGCAATCTCGACGCGATGATGTCCACGGGTATCGAACCCGACGGGCTGTGGATCTATGGCGATATGGCGTTTAAGACAGCCACGATGTGCTCGCCAACCATGTACAAAGAGCTGATCTGGCCTGACCACAAGCGGTTGGCGGACTGGGCCCATGTCCACAATATGAAGTTCATCTACCACACCGATGGCGATGTGAATGGCGTGATGGATCTGTATGTGCAGGCGGGATTTGACTGCGTTCAGCCGCTGGAAGTCAAAGCGTCGATGGATGTCCGCAAGCTGATTCCCAAGTATCATAAAGACCTGGCGTTCTTCGGCAATATCGATGTGATGGTGATGGCGACCAACGATCTGGCCAAGATCGAGGAGGAAATCAGCAGCAAGCTGGCGGTGGGTAAACAGTACCGCAACTACATGTATCACTCGGACCACTCGGTTCCGCCCAGCGTGAGTTGGCAGACCTATCAGGCGGTGATCGAGATGGTGAAGAAGTATGGCAATTACGCGTAGTGCGTGTTCGATTTTCTCCTGCGGCAGCGTGAAACGACGCTGCCGCGAAGCAGGCTAATCTGGAGGCTTATTCTCTTACCCCGGAGCGCCTCCATGAGCACGACCATGATCCAGCGGAACGACCGACTCTCTGACTATGACTGCGCCCGTCACAATGACGAGGTGCGGCAGGTATGGCAGACCTATCGGGAGCGGAACCCGGTTCGGGTGCCGATGATCCTGGGCACCAACACGCGTTATTTCATGTTCAACCCCGCTGCCAACCCGCAGGGGTTGACGTTCAAGGCGTATACCGATGATCCGGACGTGATGTTCGATGCGCAACTCTCGTTCAAGCGGTGGTCGCGGTTCAATCTGCTTCAGGACGCCGAATTGGGTGAACCGGATGCGTGGGAGATCACGGTCGATTTCCAGAACTTCTACGAGGCCGGGTGGTTCGGGTGTCCGATCGAATTCATGGATGATCAGGTGCCCGACACGCATCCCGCATTTGAGGACCGACCCGAGGCGATCACCGACAACGGCCTGCCCGATCCGTTCGGCGGGTTACTGGCAAAAGGGTTGACGTACTACCAGCACTTCAAAGCCCGGGCAGCGAGCGAAACCTATCTGGGCAAGCCGATCAAGATTCGTGTCCCGGTTTTTGGCACCGAAACAGACGGGCCTTTTACCGTTGCGTGTAATTTGTGCAGCCCATCGACCATTTGCATGATGATGATCGAGGAACCCGAGAAACTGCGCGAATTGCTGGCATTCATCACCGATGCCAATATCGCCCGCGTGAAAGCCTGGCGAAAGCTGGCAGGCGTGCCTGAAACCCCTGTCGGCGGGATCGCCGATGACAGCATCGCGCTGATCAGCCTTCCTATGTATGTCGAGCACGTTTTGCCGCACCATCAGCGTTACTGCGATGCATTGTTTGCGCCAAAGAACCGCACCATGCACCTGTGCGGCGATGCCACCCGGCACTTCGTCTGCATCCGCGATGAGCTGAATGTCCGCACATTCGACACCGGCTTCCCATTCGACTTCCGCAAGATGCGCACTGAACTCGGACCCGATGTGCAGATCAACGGCGGGCCGCACGTTGAATTGCTGGTATCGGGTTCGCCCCAAATGGTGCGCGCTGAGACCGAGCGCATTCTCCGCAGCGGCATCATGGAAGGCGGCCGATTCGTGCTGCGCGAAGGTAACAACCTGGCACCGGATACCCCCGTTGAAAACACCGAAATGATGTACGCGACTTGCCGATCAGTCGGCCGATTTAGATGAAAGGCGATACATGACTCCCCGACAACGATGGCTGGCGATGTTTGAACGGAGGCCGGTTGATCGTCTGCCCACAGATTATTGGGCGACCGGGGAATTTCATGCCAAGCTCAAGCTCGCGCTGGGCAAAGAGGACGACGAAGCGGTCTGGCGACACCTTTCGATTGATCGGCCGCGCATGGTGGGTCCGGTCTACAGGCCCAAGACCCCACGACCCGCCGGGCAGGACATGTGGGGGATGAAGCACGAGTCGATCAACTACGGGACCGGAACCTATAACGAGGTAACCGATCCTCCTTTGGCGAATGTCGATTCGGTGCAGCAGATGCTGGACTATCCCTGGCCAACGCCGGACGATATGGATCATTCGGGGATCGCGCCGTTTTTGGCATCGGATGATGGGTCGCGGATCATTCAAGGCGGCCATTACGAGCCTTTCCTGCATTACTGCTCGATGCGCGGGATGGAGCAGGCGTACATGGACGTGCTGACCGAGCCTGAGTTGGCGCACGCCGCACTGTCGAAGATGTACGACTTCTGGAGCGAAACCAATCGTCGAACATGGCAAGCCGGTGCCGGGAGGATCGACATGATGTACCTGGCCGAGGATTTGGGCGCACAAACCGGGCCTCTATTCTCGCTCGACTGCTACCGTGAGTTCATCCTCCCCAACCAACAGAAGATGGCGGCGCTGGCAAAATCATTCGGCGTGCGGGTTTTCTATCATACCGACGGTTCGGCACGCCAATTCCTGCCCGATCTGATCGACGTCGTCGGCATCGATTTGCTCAACCCGCTGCAATGGTGTTGTCCGGGGATGGAGCTCGAAGGCCTGGTTCAGGACTTTGGCAACAAGATCGTTTTCCATGGCGGGATCGACAACCAGAGAACGCTCCCCTTTGGCACGCCCGACGAGGTGCGACAGCAGGTGCGCGATGTCGCCCGGATCATGCGAAACCAGCGTTGGATTTGCGCCCCGTGTCACAATATCCAGAATGTCTCGCCGGTTGAAAACGTGATCGCGATGTATGAAGAGGCTGGTCGCATCGCACCCGAAGAATGAATGGATTTGACAGGCGTCTGCATGTTGCGATTGAGGTAGACGCCGTAGGTTTGATCGCAGGAGATTCGACAATATGAACGACCGACAACGATTCAATGCCACCATGCACTATCAGCCGCGCGATCGCGTGCCGATGTACGACTTTAATTTCTGGGATGAAACGATTCCCGAGTGGCACACCCAGGGACTGCCCTTGTCGGTCACGCGCCAAAACGCCCGCGACTATTTCGGCCTGGATTCCTCGCTCGGCGGCGGTGAGCCGCAGGACTGGGGGACCGGGGTCAATGGCGGACTGCTCTACGGATTTGACGGCAAGATCCTCGAAGATGACGGCGACATCTACACGCAACTGCAGCACGACGGCGTGATCGTCCGCAAGCAGCGTTCGAGCGTCAGCATCCCCATGCACATCGGACATACCCTTGTCGATCGCGCCAGTTGGGAGAAACATTACAAGCCACGATTGCAGCCGGACGAAAAGCGGTTTCCGGCTGATTGGGACCGTCGCGTCGCGATCTGGCGGGATCCGAATCGCTCGCACCCGACCAACCTCTACGCCGGGAGCTTGTTCGGGTGGATCCGCGATTGGATGGGCTTGGAAGGCGTGTCGCTGGCGGTCTATGACGACCCGGCATGGTTCGCAGAGATGGTCGAAACCATCGCCGACCTACAGATATTCTGTCTGACCCGTCTGCTAAAGACCGGCGGGCAGTTCGACGCCTGCGCCATGTGGGAAGACATGTGCTACAATGCCGGTCCGCTGCTTTCGCCCTCTCATTTCAAAGAGTTTGTCGTCCCGCACTATCGACGCATCAGCGACCTGCTGAGAAAGCACGGCGTGGATGTGTTGTATCTGGATTGCGACGGCAAGATCGACGATTTGCTGCCGCTGTGGTTGGACGCGGGCGTCAATTGCATGTTCCCCATCGAGATCGGCAACTGGGCCGATCCGGTGCGTTACCGCAAGCAGTACGGCAAACAACTCCTGATGATGGGCGGGTTTAACAAACACATTCTGGCTTTGGGCAAGTCCGATATCGACGCCGAGATCAAACGGCTCACGCCGCTGGTTGATGAGGGTGGATTCATCCCCTTCTGCGACCACCGCGTCCCGCCCAACGTGCCACTTGAGAATTATATCTACTACTGCGACCGCGCCCGGCAAGTGTGGGGTCGTGGGGTTAATCTGCGTCCGATGCCGGCGCTGGAAGGAAAAGGGAAATGACCTTTTTAGAAGCACTGAAAAGTCGGTGTCTGGTCTGTGATGGTGGGATGGGCACGCAACTGGTGGCGCGCGGGCTCAAGGCCGGAGACGTGCCGGAATTGTGGAATGTGGAGCGTGCTGCGGATGTGGCGTCGGTTCACAAAGCCTACTCCGACGCCGGGTGCGATATTGTCACGACCAACACGTTTGGGTGTTCTTCGGTGGCGATGGCGCGGCACGGGTTGGACGCCCGCTGCGACGAACTCAACACCGCCGCTGTGAAATTGGCCCGTGGCGCGGTGGCGGCGGGTCGATTCATTCTCGGCGACATCGGGCCTCTTACGCAGATGATCGAACCGTACGGCGATCTATCAGAGGACGAGGCATCTGCGTCGTTTGCACAGCAAGCCAAATCGCTCGCCAACGCCGGGGCCGATGCGCTGGTCGTCG
>JBGSMH010000601.1:0-3095 GCA_041740275.1 Phycisphaerae bacterium | reverse complement strand
AAGCATGACATCCCCGATGCCAAGACGCAGGAGCTGCTCGCCGCCGCGGAAGCGGCGCAGGTGCCGGTCAAACGGGTGGCGGGTGCGGAACTGACCGCGCTGGCGCACGGGCAATCGCACGGCGGGGTGATCGCGGTCTGCTCGCCCATCCCACGCTGGTCGGGCGACCAACTTCTATCCCACCTGACAAGCCTGTCTCACAAGCCGCTGTTGCTGATGCTCGAAGGCGTTGATGATGCCAGAAACCTTGGCTTTACCATCCGCAGTGCCGACGCGATCGGCGTCGATGCGATCCTGATCAAGAAACACCTGTGGGACTTTGACGATACCGAAGTCGCCCGCTCCAGCTCCGGCGGGATGGAACGGCTGCCGCTGGTGCAGTTTGAATCGGTCGATCTGCTGCAATCGCTTCAAAAGCGATCGATCCGTCTCTACGGCTGTCTGGCCGGGGCAAGACGCACGATCTACGACACCAATTTATCCCGCGCCGTCTGCCTATGTATCGGCGGGGAAAAGCGGGGCCTGTCCGGCGCGGTGCGCGAGATCTGCGACCGATTTGTCACCATCCCCACGATCGATGGCGCAAGCTCTCTATCGCTCTCCCATGCCGGTGCGATGGTGATGGGCGAGGCGCTGCGGCAGCGGCAAAAGCGGGTCAATACGCCTTGACGAGGGAGTGAATCCATTCGGGCGCGACCGGTTTGCCGACGATGCCCTGAGCTTTGCCATTTTCGAGCAGGCCGAGGATCGCGGTCATGAACGCGGGCAGGTCGTCGGGCGTGCGGGCGGTGATGATCGGGCCATCGACGACACATGCCTCATCCACCCACTTGCCGCCGGCGTTGAGCACGTCATGGACGATGCTCATGTAGCTGGTGCATCGCCGGCCTTTGAGTGCGCTAGTCGAACACATCAGCCACGGCCCGTGACAGATGCCGGCCATCGGGATACCGGCCTTGTCGGCGTCGCGAGCAATGCGGACCATGTGTTCATCGCGCCGCATATGATCCGGCGACGTCCCGCCGGGAATCAGCAGAAGCTGATAGTCGCCGATGGTGATGTCCTTGGCGCTGAACTCGGCCTTCTGCGGATAGCCGTGTTTGCCGACATACGTTTCACCGGCCTTGGGCCCGATGACATCGACGCTGTGACCGGCCTCTTTGAGGCGGTATTTGGGGTACTGAAGTTCAAGGTCTTCGTAAATCTTCTCGACAAGGATTGCGATTCGTGCCATGCGAAGACTGTAGGACGCGAGCGCGAATAAGTCATCCCTATTGCGCGGGCTTATTGTGCGGGTGCCGCTTCGATCTGGATCGTGTGCGTCACCGGGACAAAGGCGTCCTTGGCGCGTTTTGCGAGTCGCTGCTGCTCTTTACGCACAACCTCTTCGGCGGCGTCGAAGGCTGGATCGTTGGGCATTTTGGTTCGCAAATTGCCCAGCGTATTGATCAAGCCTTTGATCGCGGTGGTCTCAAAATTCTGCTTTTCGCGGATCGCCCGCTCAACGATGTTGAATGATTCGCTGAACGGGTTCTGCACGATGTCAGCGGCAAGATTCACGCCGGCGTTGAGTTGGTCTTTGGTGTATTGGACGGTGGTCGCACCCCATGTGACGTTATATTTGTCCGCCGTCGCGTCGGGGACGACCAGCATGAACCGGTTGAGATCCTGATTGAACGGAAAGAACTCGGTGATGCCGGAGGTGGCGTTGGGCGACTTGGGATCGCCGCCGAAGCAGAACGGGTAGCGTTTGCTTTCGACGGTGATCACGTTTTTCGTAACACCTTTCACCTGATGATCCGCACTCGCGGTGGCGGTTTGGTCTGTGAGTTTGACCGTGATCGTCCCAATCTCGCCTTCGAGCTTCATCGCTTTCAGGAAGCCGTACGCCATGACCAGGTGACCGTTGGCCGCGGGGTGATAGCCATCGCCGCCGGTGACGTGGTATTTCGCGCCATACTTGGCTTTGGCTTTGCCGATCACGTCCATGAGCGGCTGATGGATATTGGCATAGGTGCCGCCAGTGGCTTGGGCGACTTCTTCAGAGATCTTGGCAAAATCAGAGAGCGTCTGGTTATACACTTCGGGTGCCGGGCCGCGTTTGAACGTATCCGGATCCACCGCGCCCGGCGAGCCGACGATCACGCGAGCGCCGGCGTCCGTAAACGCTTTGGAGATCTGCGTCATCGTATTTCGATACTGGTCAGCCAGCTTGGGATCGGTCGCCCGATAGCCGGCGTCGTTCATGCCGTAGCAGGTGGTGACCAGCGTCGGCTTGAAGCTCAGCACGTCATTTTGCATGCGTTTGACGAATCCCCATGATGATTCGCCTGACCAGCCAAACTGAATCACCTCCACCGGCGTGGGCTGGCACATCGTCAGGTAACACTCCATGAAAACGCTGTACTGCTTCTGCTCGGTGATCGAATCGCCAACAATCGCAATGCGGTCGTTCTCCTTCAGCATCGACTCGGCCCATGCCAGCGGCGAAGCGACAAGGGTTGCGAGTGCGACGAGCAAAAGGCTGGCCAATGTATTTCTGCAGCCCCTGCTTGAATAGGTGATCATGGTGGTTTCTAGAATCATGGGATTTGCAGCTCCTTGGGTCCGCCGATGGCGATGGTGAAATCTTTGGCCGGGTTTTGCGCCAGCCAAGCGTTGGTTTGTTCGAGTGTGACCGCGTCGATCGCGGCAGTGATCTCGTCGATGGTGCGCAGGCGTTTGCGGATGATCCAGTCGTGCGCGATCGCGCCCGAGCGGCTCGATGTGCTTTCGCCCGACATGATCGTGCTGGCTTTAAGCCCGATCTTGGCGCGATCCAGTTCCGCCTGGGTGACGCCTTCGCTGAGTCGGTGCAGTTCGACCATGAATTGGTCGAGCGTCTGCTGGGCGCGTTCGTTGCTGGTCCCGGCGTAACCGAATACGCCCGCACAACCTGGCATCGACGAATAGCTGGCCGACACGGAGTAGACCAATGCGCGTTTCTCGCGGATTTCGGTGAACAGTCTGCCGCTCATCCCACCGGACAGCACTTCGATCGTCAGCCGGGCGGTGTAGTAGTCGGGATGGGTTTCATCGACGATCGGATAGGCGAT
>JBGSMH010000600.1:0-5304 GCA_041740275.1 Phycisphaerae bacterium | reverse complement strand
GGCAAAACCACCACCTGCGGCAAGCTGGCGTTGATGCTCAAAGGCAAAGGGCACAACCCGATGCTGGCGGCGGTCGATTTGCAGCGACCGGCGGCGGTGGAGCAGTTGCGAACGCTGGGTCTACAGACCGATACGCCTGTCTACGCCGATGACAGCAAAATCGCCGCCCACGGGCAGGTGGCGCACGGTGCTGCCGTCACAGTCGCTCGGGCGGCGGTCAATGAGGCGCGAAAACTCGGTCGCGACATCGTCATCCTCGATACCGCAGGTCGATTGGCGATCGACGAAGCGCTGATGAACGAACTCAAGGAGATCAATGAAGCGGTCAAACCGCATCAGATTTTCCTCGTTCTTGACGCCATGACCGGCCAGGACGCCGTCAACAGTGCCAAGGCGTTTAACGAAAAACTCGAACTCGACGGATTGATCCTCACCAAGTTTGACTCCGACACGCGTGGCGGGGCGCTTTTAAGCGCCAAAATGGTCACCGGCAAGCCGGTGAAGTTCCTGGGTGTCGGCGAAAAGCTGGATCGTCTGGAAGAGTTTCGACCCGAAGGCGTCGCATCGCGCATTCTGGGCATGGGCGATATCGTCGGGCTGGTCGAAGAGGCGCACAAGCAGTTCGACATGGACCAGCAGGCCAAGCTGGCAGAGAAGATGGAGCGCGGCGAGTTTACGCTCGACGATTTCATGAGCCAGATGGGCCAGATCCGCAAACTCGGGCCCATGGGCAAAGTCCTGGGCATGATCCCCGGCATGAGCGCGCTGGCCAAAAACGTGGACATGAACGGCGAAGGCGTCGAAGGACACATGGGCCGGATGCAGGCGATTTACAGTTCGATGAATCGCGCCGAGCGAAAAAAGCCCGATATCGTCGACGCCCCCCGTCGGCGGCGCATCGCACGCGGGGCCGGGTGCGAGCCGAACGATGTCAGCCAATTCCTCAAGCAATTCGGCATGAGCCGCGACATGATGCGAGCGGTGGGGGGCATGAACGTCCTGAGCCGCATGAAGATGATGCGCGGCCTGATGAGCGGCGACCTGGGCGCGATCGCCCAACCCGGTGCCAACGCCCTGCGCACCAAACGCTCCGGCTGGCAGGGGAAAAAAGATCGGAATAAGAAGGGGAAGCGGTAGAATCAAGGCATCTAAAATGACAAACCTGACACTTACGTTAAATGACGCGACGGTTGAAAAAGCGCGCAAGCTTGCAGTGGCTTCAGGCACATCTGTCGATGAGCTCATCGCGGAGCTGGTAGAAGCTGGGAGCGCTATCGAGCTTTGGAAATCGCAGCTCCCCGCTATTACGCGGTCACTTCTGGGTATCGCGCCGGCGATGACCGATGAAGAAGCGGATGCTGCGTTGGAAGATGGTTTGCAGGAGCGATTTGACCGAAAATGAAAGCGCTGATCGACACAAACGTCGTGCTTGATGTCCTACTCCAGAGAGATCCGCATTTCGTAGCCAGTGCGGGTGTATGGAGGCTTGTGGAGGAAAAAGTCTTAATCGGAGGCGTTTCTGCTGTTACTTTCAACAACGCGTTCTACATCCTTCGCAAGCCGCTGGGTTGGGAACAAGCAATGCGCGCATTGAAGAAAGTTCGAGTGATTTTCGATGTGGTAGATTTGACTGGTCCGATCATCGATGCTGCTCTATCCCGTTCACAGAGTGATTTTGAGGACGCCCTGCAGGTTGCCACCGCCGTGAGCTCAGGCGTTGAGTGCATTATTTCACGCGACCGATCCGGTTTTCTTAACTCTCCGGTTCCGGTGATTACCCCCAGCCGGTTCCTTGCGAGTTTGTCAGCATAGTAACGCACTTATCGCATGCCCATGTGGTGTACATCGTTGGAATGACGACGCAGTTCCGCATCCAAAGGCTCCGGCTGGCAGGAGAAAAAAGCGGGAACAAGAGGAGAAGAAGCGGTAAGATGCATTTGGAGTAATCGATGGTTCAGACGACATCCAGGCAAGTTCGCTTCACCGTTGACGAGTACCTGGAAATGGATCGCGCCGGCATTTTTGGCGACCAGCGCGTCGAGCTACTCCGGGGCAGAATTCACCACAAACGCCCGCAGGCCAACCCGCATCGATGGAGTGTGACCAAGGTCAGTCGTTTGCTCCATCAGTTTTTCGCACCCGACCAATATTGGGTCGTCGTGCAAGGTACGCTTTACCTGGGCAAGTACGGTGCCCCCGAACCCGATTTTCACGTCTTCGATGTGCCCGCCGGGACCGATGACGAGTTGTTGCCCAAGCCTTTTGTCGTCATTGAAGCCAGTGACACCACCTATCGCAAAGACACCGGCACAAAACTGCGCCTCTACGCGTCGGCGGGCATCGGCGAATATTGGATCGTCAACCTGCTGGCGCATCGGCTGGAGATCTATCGCGATCCGATAAACACAACCGGCAAAGTGATGGGTTGGACATATCAAACGATGATGCATCACTCGCCGACAGAATCGGTGGCGTTTTTGGGTTATCCCGATGTGAAGATCAAGGTCAAAGACTTGCTGCCTTGATTGCCATCGACACCGGTCCGCACGCGCGATCGAATTTCCATCCTTATTTCGTCGTCTGCCTGCGATAGGCGTCGAGCAGGTCGGTTACCAGAACGCCGTCGATTTTCATGCCTTGAACGTCACAGTTGATGATCTGGACGTTGGACAGGTTCACGTTTCGGAACGTGCTATCGCACAGCGTCATGTCCGTAAAACTGACGGCGCGTTGGCGCGCTTGCTTGGCGACCTCGTCCGGCGGCAGGTCGATTTCGCGGAATATTGCGCCACCCACCTGCGCAAACTGGATGGTGATGTCGCTGAGATTGACGTTGTTAAACTTGGCCCCGCTGAGGTTCACGTTGTCAAACTCCGCACCGGCCAGATTGACATCAACAAAACGCGACCCGCCGAGGTCCGCGTGCTCCGCCAGATGCTTGCCGCACTTGATCGTTGGTTCCATGATTCTCTCCTGAGTTATCGCGTATTGCTCGCCGGATACGACGGGTCCACATTCGATGTATGGTCGGTCTGTTGCACCGGGTTACCCCGTTCTTGTGCGGCCAAAGACTTCGCCCAGAGTTATATCAGCGCGCCACATCAATTCGAGCGACAAACCATATTGCCGATCGAGCAACTGACCGAGAGTTTCCAGTTCCAGACCGTCTGCTCCCGTCAAGCCGGGGGGATTAATTGCTCGATAGACATCGATGATTCGATCGGTCGGCCGAAAGGCAAGATAGTGCGTCCTGTGAAGTGCAAAGCTATCGACGAACAGTTTCAGGAAAGCACGAATCTCATCCTTCGGCGCATCAGGAAACGCTCGCCGCCAATCACGGCCAGCACACGCTCGCTTTAGCAGGGGTGAAAGCCGCTGCCGTCGCGCGATTTCTACTGCTACCACGAGCAGACAGGTTAGTGTCCAGAAGATGATCGAAAGCCAGGTCATTGAGAGAAATAGCGTGATACCGATCGAAAGCCGAGGCGGCACAGTGCCGACTCTCGAACGACAAGAATCATATCCGGGGTAAGCCAGCGTACCTTACCGTCGTAACTACTCATACACCTCTCGACGGTGCGCGATCAGCAACACCACCACTCGGCCTGCTCTTTCCTCGATACGGTAAACCACACGCCAGTCGCCCACTCGGTAGCGAAGAAGCCCGGCGAGATCACCTCGTAGTCGCTTGATGTTGCCGTGACGATGCGGTTCCTGCTCCAACTGCGCGAAGCACCGAACCAGCTTCCGCGCCAGGCCGCGATCGGCGTCGGCGTAAAACGCGCGAGCCTCGGGCGAAAGGATGACGCTAAACATCTGAGCGGACCTTACGCCAATCGGTCCCCTTGCCCGCTTTGATCGCCTTTTCAGCGCTCGCCAGCCGTTGCGGAATGGAGGGACGGGTCAGAAAGCTGACATAGTCCGCCAGCGACGACAACCGATCCGGCGGCAATTGATCCACCGCCTTTTTAATTTCGCCGCGAAGCTTGACCGTGCTCATGAGAAACCATCCTAAGCCAGCAACCGGTGCTGGCTAACGTGAAACCCATTAACTGATCGGCCACACGACCGACCTGACGAACACAAGTGTACCAAACTGGTCGGTCGGTTGCAGCGTTAGCCATGCGGCGTCTGCAGGGCGCGACCATCAGTTGGTAAGGTCAACCCGCAACGCGGTGCCGCGCGCGAAGTCACGAAACCGCATCCATTCATTCAGCAAGTCGGCGGCGTGCCGTGCGGGGTCATATTCAGGAAGCTTCTCCCTCACGGCGTCCGCATGGACTTCGAGTTCCTTCACGACACTCGCACCCACGGGGTCCTCAACCACTCCTCGATCAATCGCGTCCGCCAACGCGTGGGACTCAGCTTTCGACAGCGATGCGCCGCCCACGATCTCGTATTTGTCATTCCACGTCAGCGACTCGTCCCAATTGTCGGGATCAAGTGACGGAACTGGCGACCATCCGTGGCGCGATGCAAACGCCAGTACCCGTCGCCAGTTTCCGCTGGTGAACCAATAGACTTGGCCGACATCGTTCACGAGGCGAATCAACATGTTTAGTCACTTAACCGCCAAACCCGTTCATGGGCCGGTCACGCGACCGGCCGGTGGATTGGGGATTGTATTGAATACCTACTCGTTCGTCTCGCTTGGACGATTGACACTGGAATGAACCAAACGGCTCTCAGGCAACATATTATGGTGCTGGAATCAACAAAGGGGTTGCGTCGGCGAAGGCCGGGAGGAAGATGTCTTGTCATGCCGACCATCACGCAAATCACCGAGCAGAAACGCCGCAAGAATCGGCGGTCGGTGTATTTGGATGGGAAGTTTGCCTTTGGGTGCAATCTGAACGTCGTCGCGAAATTTCGGCTGCGCGAGGGGCTGGTTTTGTCGGCAGAGCAGTTGACCGAGATCGAGCAAGGCGAGTTGCGGCAGGAATGTTTCGACAAAGCGATCAAGTGCCTCGAACGTCGGCTGCACAGCCGATCGGAACTGAACACCAAGTTGCGGAAGTTTGATTACCCGGCGGCGCTGATCGGGTCGGTGCTGGATCAGTTGCAGGAGATGAATTACGTCAATGATCAGCGGTTCGCCGAGACGCGGGCGGAACTATCGGCGCGGTACAAGCATCATGGCAGCAATCGGGCGCGGGTGGAACTGGCGAAAAAGGGCGTCGATCGCGAGACCGCCCGGCGGGCGATTGAGGTTGTTTACGAATCGCACGACACCACCGCCGACGCCCGGGCGCTGGCGATGAAGAAGATGCGGTCGCTCGCGCGACTCGAGCCGCACGTCGCCAA
>JBGSMH010000599.1:0-1672 GCA_041740275.1 Phycisphaerae bacterium | reverse complement strand
AGGCGTTTCAGGCAGGGGTTTACTTCTTTTGATGGATCGAGGACCAGTCCTCGTTCCACATAGCCCGGAAATGAAGAGGAGGCCATCATCATGTTCTGGCGATCATTTTTCATGTTGCTCATTGCCACTTCTATCGCGTTTGCTGGCGAACCCACACCGATTGGGAAGAAGGTCACGGTATTTCATCTGGGCAACTCGCTCACACGCGGGCTGACCGTCAACACCGGAGGCGGGCGGGATGTCGATCGCATGGGGCCGCTGTTTGAGTCGGCGGGGGGTCAGTACAAATACAATGGCCAACTCGCGGCGGGTGCACAACTCGATCAGCATGTCGCATGGGGAATCGTCGAAACGCCTTCGCGGAAAATCAACCAGATCAAATCGCCCGGCGGGCAGGACGTCGGACTGTGGAGTGCGGCATGGCAAAAGAACAAGTACGACGCCATAATCCTGCAGCCTCACCGGACGCACCTCGACAAGGAAATGCCCGCCGAGATTAAGGAGGACGCCGGTGTCGATTTCGGCGATCGCCAGTCCATCAAGAAACTCATCACTTACGCGATGGGTGACAATCCGGCCAAGCACATCGCGTCCAATCGCTTCTACCTTTACCAGACCTGGCCGTATCTGAAAGATATCGACAGGCGAACCGACGGCGGCACCTTTGAGGCTTTCTGGACCGCGCCGTACGACCCGGCCGAAAAGCAGGTCGGTCAGACCGTACCCAGCCGCGACTACCTCGAAAAGCTCATCAAGGTCGTGCGCCAGGATAATCCCGACGCGACAATCGGAGTCATTCCTGCCGGCGAAGTGCTGTGCGCGCTCGATGTGAAGATCCGCAAGGGAGACCTGCCGGGCCTGGCAGATTATCTCAAGCGACAGGGCAAGGAATTCGACGCCGCTATGGGCGTTACGCAGTTCTACTCCGATGGCATTCACATGAACCCCTTGCCCCACAACGATGCCAAGTGCGGCACGATCGGTGCCTACACCGCCGCCATCACGATCTACGCTACGCTGAGCGGCGAAAGCCCCGTTGGCCTGTCGGTCAAAATGTATGAGCAACTTGACGAAAAGACCGACGCGGAGTTGATCAAAGCCATTCAGCAGACCGTGTGGGACATTGTCAGTAGTCATCCGCACACTGGCGTGAAGAAGGCGCAATAGAGAATTCCTGCGGCATCCGATGGGCCGTAGACGGTGCGGTAACGCCAGGATCAAGCTCGCAATAATTTCATTGACTTGGATTTGGGGGAACGTCATACTCCGTTCACGTTACAGGCGTCACAGACGCTACATGTCGCATTTTTCTTGCTTCGGAGGGCCAATGGTAGTCAATAAATGTTGCGCGCGTTTGGTGCGCATTGCGGTTGCGGTACTCGGCGTAAACGCCATTTCCACAGACGCGCAGGCTGCGATCAGCAGTATCAACGTGACCAATACATCGGCCTCGATCACGTTTGACGACACGTTCTCACTGGACCCCATACTGACGCCAGCGTGATGGTGCCCGAGCCTGCGTCCGTGTCGTTGCTGGCATTCGCAGGGCTGATCGCGGCCGGTCGCGTGTCGCGGCGGCGAAATCGGGTGTGAAGTGCGAAACTTAGGGGGTGGTGGTCTGTAGGGATATCAATTTTACGGGAGAGCGTATATGGCACGTCTTGAACTTATT
>JBGSMH010000598.1:0-8493 GCA_041740275.1 Phycisphaerae bacterium | reverse complement strand
TTCCCTGCCAAAGCCAGCGTACTGGTCTGTCCGGTGGTGAATGATCAACTTGCGGTTGGCGGATACAATGGGAGCGGACCCACGCAGGTCTTCACCAACCCCCGCGCCGCGATCCCAACCGACGGCCGGTATCTGGGCGTGTGGCGGGCGCAATCGCTGGCGTCGCTCAACACCTACGACGCTGGCTATGCCGTCAACGGTGCTAACGCCGGGGCAAGTTGGATGGGGAGTATTGGTCCCGATCAGTTCCCCTTGTCGCGATACCCCGGCGACGGAAACGAACGCAAGCGGGCAAAGGTATTCCACATCAGCAGACAATCGACGCTGTGGATCGTTGCAGATGGCGTCTATTGGCCGGCGGGGACGAGCCAGGTCTGGGGCATCGCCGCTCGACACAGCGGAAAATACACGAACTTTTTGATGGTTGATGGACACGCCGAGACCGTCAACGTGGAAAAGTGGTACCCAAAATCGCCGGTGTGGGTGGATTCAATTCATCGTCCGGCGTTTCGCGACATGATCAACAATGTCGGGTACGACGTTCCGTTCTGGCGCGTTGATAAGTGATGCGTGGCGGTGGGACATTTCTCAGGCCGCGCCGCTGAGCCGACGCAATTGCATCCGCTGGGCAGAGCTTGCCAGCGTCGCGAGCCGGGCGCGAAGCGGGTCACGTCTTTCTGCCACAAACAACCCGAAGCGTAACGATCCATTGGGCAGCATCTTCACGGATTGCACGCGAAGACGGCCTGCGATGGTCTGGCCTTCAAAATCGAAAGCCACATCGACGGTCGTCCCGATCGTCAGCGGCTTGGGACAAATCACGCCCACGCCCTCAGGGCTGATATCCGCCAACACACAGCCGGCGATTCGGTCGATGCGAACCGGCACTTTGTAAGTCACTACGCCCGTGCGATAGCTGCCCCGCTGTTCGGCCGAAACCGGGTCGCCCTTGGTGTGAAACTCGATCGTCGTCAAGGGCGTATCCTGACGCTGCTGCGTCACCGTCGCACCTTGCTGGTAAAACTTCCCGCGTACTTCGGCAAAGAGCATGACTTCCGACCCCTCGGCCGGGGTCAGCACCTGATCGAACTCTGCGACCACGCGCTGGCCGTCAAGATCGATCACGCGCCCTTCAAATAAAACGCGCTTGTTCTCGGCATTGGGCACCGACAGGTGGACCGGAGATGTTTTGCTCAGCACGGGGCTACTCCTGACAAATGTGTCTCCCCCATCGTCAACCATCGGACAGATTGACGCACCATTCGCCAGTTTTTTGCTTATCGGACGCGCAGGACGACTTTGCCAAGCGGGCCTTTTTGCAGCCGGGCGAACGCGGCGGGGAGATCCACGAATGCGAAAACCTCGTCCACCAGCGGTTTGACATTGGCTTTGTCGAGAATCGACGTCACCTGCGCCCATGCTGATCGCGATTCCTCAGGCGTGTAGGTCCCGACTGCGACCCCGCCGATACGAATGCGACGGAAAAACAGTGTCGCGGTGTTGAACTGCGGCGTCGGACCGGCCAGCCGCCCGACCACGCTAATCTTGCCCCACATCCCAAGCGTGTCGATCAACTCCCCGAAAGTCTCGCCGCCGATATTGTCGATCGCCAGGTCGACCTTGCGCTTGCCCAGATACTCTTTGACGCGTTTTCGCCACTGCGTGTCATTGGGGTCGACGATCAGATCGGCGCCCAAGTCTTTGAGCGCCTGGGTCTTACTCTCCCCGCGCGACATCGCGATGATGGTGTGGCCAAGGGCTTTGCCGAGTTGGATTGACGCCACGCCCACGCCGCCCGATGCGCCAGTGATCAGCACGACGGATGGTTCAAGCGTGCCCCACTGCGTCAACGCCTGCCACGCCGTCAGATAGACCAGCGTGGCACCGGCGGATTGTTCCTTGGACCAACTTTTCGGGGGTCTGACCAGCGATTCGACCGGCACCGCCACGCGCTGGGCAAACGTGCCATTGCGATTGACGCCGACTTCGGATCGGACCAACACCGCCTCGTCGCCGACTTTCCAATCGGTAACTTTTTCTCCGACAGAGATAATTTTCCCAATCGCGTCGCGGCCGAGAATATGCGGGAAAGTCGGCCTAGCCGGATACGCGCCTTCTGCCAGATAGCGATCGGCGGGGTTGAGTGCCGCAAAATCGACTTCCAACACCGCCTCGCCAGCGACGGGCGTGGGGTCGGGATGATCAGTCAGTTTCAGATTGTCGATGGAACCGAGTTGCGGAAGTAGCCAAGCTTTCATCGCCCGATTGTATGGCCGATTGGCTTCGCAGAAAGCGCCGCTGTGAACTTTTGCCGGCGGCTATGGATTGACCTGCAGCACCAGCATCGTTCGGTCGTCGGTGGGTGGACGGTATTGGGTGAAGCGCTCGACGCGGAGGATGGTTTCGTCGATCAGGTCCTGACTGGAATGTTCGGACTGGTTGATGAGTTCATCGAGTAGTTCGGTGCCGAATAGTTGATTGTCGGGGGCGCGGGCCTCGGTGATTCCGTCGGTGTAGAGCACGAGGATGTCGCCGGGGGTGAGGGATTGGACGTCATCGACGTAGACCTCATCGGGATCAATACCCAGCGGCAGATTTGCGGCACCTTCGACGATGCCGTTGGGCCCGCCGTTGGCTCGTTTGAGGCGCGGCGGGTTGTGCCCGGCATTGGCGAAGCGGAGCAGTCCGGTGGCCGGATCGTAGATGCCATAGAACGCCGTGACGAACGTGCCCGTGCCGTTGGTGTAGCGGGCGGCGAGGTGATGATTGATGAAGTTGAGCAGCTTGCTGGGCGGATCGGGATCGCCGTCGTGGGTGTGGGCGATCGAGTGGGTGACCGCCATCACGACCGCCGCCGGCGTGCCGTGACCGGAGACATCGGCGATCAGAATCCCCAGCTTGCCGCCGGGCAGTTTGAAGAAATCGTAATAGTCCCCACCGGCGTCTTTGGCGGTCTGGTAATACGCCGCGACGTCCAGCCCGGGGATATCGGGCAATGTCGCAGGCAAGAGCGACCGCTGGATGTCCGCCACCACCTTTAATTCCCGATCCACCCGCTCATACGCGACACGCAATTCTTCCTTCAAGACCAGGTTGGCGGTGGCGCGGCCAAACAGATTGCTTAACCACACCTGCTCGGGCAAAAACTCTTCCTTGAAATACCGATCCCGACGCCCGAGCACAACCATGTTCATCGCCTGGCCTTGCTCGAACAGCGGGATGGCACAGATCGATTTTAGACCCGCAAGGTACGTCGCAGAAGGATCGTCCTTGTCGAGGACAAAATCGTTGAGGATGACTGGTTTTTCGGCATAGATCAGCTCCGACAACAGCCCGCCGTTTAGGACGGGCAGGCGGTCGCGGTATTTCCAGGGGTTGAGCGGATTTGCGCTGTTTTCGGTACGGGTGACGCGGACAAGCGGGTGTTCCAGATCGCGGCGACTCAACGACACGCGTTGCTGGGAGTAGGTGATCTGCCGCATCCGGCCGGCATACATCCGCACCATTTCTTCCGGATCGGTCTGCCGCGAGATATCGCGCATCATCTGCTCGACAAACGCCAGCCGCTCCCGCCACGGGCGGTGCGACCACTCGACGAAGGATTCATCGTCGGTCATCAACGACAGATTGGACGGCGCATCACCCATGTGAACGTATCGTAGGCGATGCGACAAACGCTGGCGAGTTCACTTTCTAGCCGGGTCACGCACCCAGCCGGAGATCCGATAACCTGAAAAAGCGACCGGATTGCCATCCGCGTAGGTAATCCCCTTACCTGATATTGACGAAAACCCCTATGTAGCTGCGCTCGACAAGCACGCAGCGAGGCGTACCCATGGCCAACTCGATGAATAGTCGCCTTCTTCGGACTCACCCGGCTGGCAACGCCTGCATCGCAGGCGTGGTCACCCTGATTGCGTTGATGGGGATGACCTCTTTGGTCGTGGATTACGGTCGGTACCTCGCGACCAAGGCCGAACTACAGGCGGCGGCTGACGCTGCGGCGATGTACGCGGTCAGGGGCCTGCATGACAATACCGCAGTCGCAAAAGCACAGGCCGCCGCCAGTGAGAATCGAGCCGATACCAGTAGCGTCGCGCTCCTGGCCTCGGACGTGCGGGTGGGGCAATGGAACAAGCAGACCAAGGTCTTTGTCGCCGGGGCGACGCCGTACAATGCGGTTGAAGTCACCGCGCACCGGATTAGCAGCCGCAACAACGCCGTTCCTCTGGTTTTCGGGCATCTGATCGGCAAGTCGTCTGTCGACCTGAGCGTACATTCGGTCGCCACGACGCTGGACAACGGCTTCTCGGGGTTCATCGGACTCAATTCCATCACGATGAACTCCACGACCGTCAACAGCTACGACTCCGCCGCCGGACCGTACAATGCCGGCTCGGCCACTTCCACGGGACATATTGCCAGCAACGGTACAGTTAGCATCAACTCGACGACAATCGCAGGCAAAATCTCCATGCAAAGCGGGCAGTCACTCACCAGTAACTCCAGTTCGCACGGCGGACGGGTGGCATTGAGTGCAGCGCTGTCAATGCCGACCGATTGGACCCACAGTGGAGGCAACCTGACAGTAAACAGCGGTACACGCGTATTTTCGGGCGGAACCTATCACTACAACAAAGTGACGTTGAACAATTGCACCGTCTCGGTAACGGCCCCGACCACGATCTACATCCACCACGATCTGAACGTCAACTCCACTGTCTTTAATATTAGCAGCGGGAGGCCGGGCGATCTGACGATTTACGCAGCCGACAAAAAAGGGGCCTCGTTCAACTCCTCGACATTCCGGGGCGATTTCTACGCGCCCGGGCGAACCGTATACCTCAATTCCGCTACCGGCGTCTACGGTCGAATCATCGCCGGTGTTCTGGACTGCAATTCCGCAAATCTGCACTACGACACGTCCCTGCCCGCGTTCAGCAACGGCGGCGGCTCAAGCAGCGGAACTATCCTGCTTGCCCACTAACGTTTCGGCGAAGATCGAATCGTGCACTTTTTCGATCGCGGTCGCGACCAGCTTGGTGTGATGCTCAAGCCAGTGACGATTCAGCCCGATCGAGATGCAGCGACCCAGCACGTCCAGCGTTTGGGGGAGCATGTCGCGGTGGTATTCGATCGGCCGATGCGCGGCGGTCCAGGGCCAGCCAGTGTGGTCGTGCGTCTTCTTTTCCAGAACATAGTCCCATGCGGCGTAAATGTGCCGGTCGGGAATCTGCTTATTGAAGATCGTCTGATTCGGCACACCCTCGGCCAGCAACGCTTCGGAGAATCGCTTGGCCAGTTCGCGGGTTTCCAAGAAGAACGCAAAGACAATCCCGCAGTCGCCATCGGCGTCGTGAAAACGCTGCGGACGGATGCCGGGCAGGTGCGCGGTCAGTTCAAGCAGGTGTGCCTTGGCGCGACGACAACCGGCAAGGATGCCGGGCATCTTTTTCAACTGCGCCAATGCCAACGCCGAGCGCATCTCGTCGATGCGGAAGTTCTCCCCGGCAAACGCCTCCCAATCCGGGTGCGGCCGCCAGAACTGGATCGCGCTGTCGTGCTTCATCGCGGCCCGTCGGTAGATCCGATCATCATGGCACGCGACCAGGCCGCCTTCACCGGCGGTGATGATCTTGAAATGCTGCATCGAAAACGCACCCGCATCACCGATCGAACCGACGTGGCGACCCTTGTACCGCCCGCCATTACATTGGGCGCAATCTTCGAGCACTTTCAGGTTGTGCTTGCGCGCGATCGCCATGATCGCGTCCATGTCACAAACCCCGCCGCGCATGTGAACGGGGATGATCGCCTTGGTGTACGGGGTGATGAGTTCTTCGATGCGGGTCGCGTCGATGGTCAGCGAGTCATCGACTTCGCACAGGATCGGGATCGCGCCCACGCACAGACACGCCGATGCGGTGGCGATGTAGGTGTAACCCGGGACGATGACTTCATCGCCCGAGCCGATGCCGAGGCCCACCAACGCCGCGATCAACGCGCTGGTCCCGCCGCCGCCGACCGCAAGCGTGTACGGCACGCCGAGCATTTCGCGATAGATCTTCTCCACCTGCTCGGACTCACTGATCTCCGGCGGATTGAGGAAACGAAACAGTGTCTTTCGTTTCAGTGCGTTCGTAACGGCGTCGATCTCTTCCTGGCCGATGTCCATCGCGCCTTGCGATGAGCCGGGTAGGGGTTCGGTGATGGTGGGCATAGGGTTTCCTCCGTAAGCGTAATGTATCAACCGATCCGCCAGACGCCGTACTGATCCAGCAGCGTATCGGTGCTGACAAGTGTCATTTTTTCGTATAGCGCCTGAGCGACGATCATGCGGTCGAATGGGTCTTTGTGGCAGTGTGGGAGATCAATTACTTGCCGGGCATGGTTAATCTCAATAGGAAGAACCTGGATCGAATTGACTTCGGTCGTTTGATGCCAGAACTCAGAAAAATCCAGTCCGAGTTTGTACTGTCCTTTACTTATTTTGATCGCTATCTCCCAATAGCTCGCCGGGCTGACAAAAACACGATTGGATGTGTCGCGAACAAGCCGCAGCGCGCCCTCGCTTAATCCTGGCTGATCAAGCGTGAACCAAAGGTAGGCGTGCGTATCCAACAGCAGCGTCACATGTACTCCGCAAAATCTTCTAGGTGACTGTCATCATCACGGATAATCGTCAGCAACCCTTTGCCCAATCCCGCCTTTCGCTCTCGTGGTGGTGCAGGTGTCGGTAAAATACGACCGACGGTGGTTCCGTCTTGCGTAAGAATGATCTCATCGCCGGGCTTGAGCGAGAGCACCAGTTCTTCCAAGTGCTCGCGGGCGTTCTTAAGATCGATCATCTGCGACATAGCGACTCCACTTAATATATTACCACAGACGCACCCGGATCACACAAGTCAATCGTTTCGCGAGGCGTTCATCGTGCGGCGACCGCAACCGGGGCCCGCCGGGATTGGATGTAGACGCGGAACGCCTCAAACGCGACAAAAATCGACAATCCCAGCAGCAATACCGCGATCGTCATGTTGACGATGTTCATCCCGTCATGGCGGATCTGCTGTTTATCAAAGAACGCCAGAAAGTTCATCACCAATGCGGTAGACGTGGTGATGAGCATGAAAATCGCGGGCAATAGCGCGAACCACACCGGGCGACCGGTTCGCCATAGCCACACGCTCACCCCGATCAGCGTCAGCGCCGCCAGCAACTGGTTGCTGGTTCCGAACAGCACCCAGAAGGTCATGAACGATTTGGGCGGCATGTATGCCAGGTACAGACTGGGCATCGCCAGCGTGAGGATCGTCGCGACCGCCCCGCCGACCTTGCCTTGCAAGCCGGTGATCTCCTGCAACACATACCGGCCAAGTCGGGTGCAGACATCAAGCGTATCAAAGACAAAGCTGCTGAACGCCAACAGACCAAACGCGATCGCGAACTTCATGTCGATCCCGACCATGTGCATAAAATTGCCGATGCCGCGGGCGTAGATCGCGTCGGGCTTGCCGGTGGTGTCGGGCACCATCACCATCACGCAGGAGAGGGCAAACACCGCGACCATTGCCTCCAACAGCATCGCGCCATAGCCGATCGGTTTGACGTCTTTCTCGGTGCGAACCTGCTTGCTGGTGGTGCCGCTGGCAACGATCGAATGAAAACCGCTGCACGCCCCACAGGCGATGGTGATAAATAGGAACGGGAACAGCCACACGCCCGCCATCCCCGGCGCGGTGACGGGATTGGCAAAAAACCCACTGAACATCGGCCATGTGATCTGCAATGATTGGGCGTTGGTGAATCCGCCGACGATCGCACCGACGATGCCAAACAGTAGCGTCGCATATAAAAACGCCGCACCGATCACCCCGCGCGGCTGCAATAACAGCCACATCGGCGTGATGCTGGCGATAAAACAATAGACGAGCAACACCTGATCCCACCGCTTGATCAACGCGCCCGTCTGGTCGGTCGTGTTGCCGCTGGGGTTGAGGAAACTCAGCCCGTGATTCGATAGCCATAGCGCCAGATCCGGCGCTTTCCAGATCGTCAGCGACAGCAGTACCACCGCGCCGATCAATCCGATCCACCACTTCAGCTTGGTGTATCGAAGCAGCAGGCCGAGTACGACGCTGAGCAGCAAGTACGCGGTCGCGCCGATCGCCACCGCCCCGCCGTTGACCGGGATGATGTCGGGCTTTCCATCGACGATCACCGAGAACTTCTCAAAGAACCCGAACGTGCTGGCGGTGACATCCGCGAACGCGATGATCACATAGACCAGCGCGATCCAGACGAAGATCAGAAACATCAGGTACGCAGGCCGCGACATGTGCTCGCGCACGACCTGGGTGATGCTTCCCGCTTTGTGTCGGATGGACGCTAAAAGCGCGCCCGTGTCATGTACCCCGCCGATGAGGATGGAGCCGACAAGGATCCAGATCAGCGCGGGCAACCATCCGAACGCCAGCCCCGCCAGGATCGGCCCGA
>JBGSMH010000597.1:0-14672 GCA_041740275.1 Phycisphaerae bacterium | reverse complement strand
ACGGCCCGGAGAACATGATCTCGGCGTTTGATCCGGCCGGGGCGCTTCAGTTCCGCAAACGCATCGGTACGCCAGGCGATACCGTGCTGGCACCGATGGTGCAACCTGAGCGGGTGATCTTCCCCACCGGCGCGGTCCTGGAAGTGGTGGATCGTCGCGGGATTCGTCAGAAGACGGTCGATCTGGGACGCCCGGTGCGATCGGGGGGCGTTGCGGTCAATGATCTGGTCTATCTCAGTGTTGATAGTGACACCGGCGGACGCATCGCCGCGATCAGCCTGACCAAGCCGTTTGGCGATCCGGCGATCTGGACACGCCTCGCCGGGGGCACCGTTCGCACCCAACCGCAACTATTTGAAAACGTCATCTACTTTGCCACCCAGCAAGGCAGCGTGGTCGCAATGACCAATGACCCGACGCTCCTCTGGCCGCCCAGCGAACAAATGCCCAGTGGCATCTTTAAGGTCGATGGATTGATTCGAGCCCAGATTCGCGTCGATGAGTCGGGTGTTTACGTCGCCTCCACCGACAGCAAGCTGTACGGTCTGGACCCGATCACCGGCAAGATCCGCTGGGAATATTTTGCCGGCACGCCGCTGGTCAACCCCGCCCAGCCGACTGCGGATACGGTTTATATCTATGTTGATGGTAAAGGCATGGTCGCGTTGGAGAAACGTGATACCCCGCGCTATCAGAACCCCCGCTGGATCAACGCCACCGCCAAGGAAGTGCTGGCCGATGATGCGAAGTATACGTTTGTGCTGACCGACGCCGGCTATATCGCGGCGTTGGACAAAAAGACCGGCGCGGAGCAGTTTCGCACGGATCGGGACGACTTCATCGCGGTTGTGCCGCACGTCAATCCGAACGACAACACCTTGTTTGCGATCACAAGCGATAAGAAGCTGATTTCGATCCGTCCGGTGACCCGGGCTGGCGTTGTCGGTCGGCTGGTGATGGATGTTCGCAGCGTCGAACTCTTGCCAGCATCCTAAAAATTGCTTTGCGTGGGCGATCGACACCCGCGAGAGAATCGCAAGACGAATCGTGAAACGGGCGGCTTCGGCTGCCCGTTCGCGTGCGCGGGCGTCGAACACTCCCATTGCTAACAACTTTTCCACCGGTTCATGCTCAATACCTCCACCACAGTCTCCGGCCAGCGATTTGCGGTGATGATGCTGTTGTTGGCGTCGGTATTCTGGGGGATGGGGTTTAGCTGGGCCAAAAATGTCGGACAGGCGGGCAACGCCTCGGCGGGACTGCCCGATGGGTCGATGCTCGGGCCGGTGTTGATGCTGGCGATTCGCTTTGTCATCGCGGCGCTTCTATGGATCGCAATATTTCCACAAGCCCGGCGCGGCTGGTCTATTCAATCAATCAAATACGGCTCACTGATCGGCCTGGCGATGTGCACCGGACTGATCCTGCAACACCTCGGACTCGATCAGGCCAGTGAAGCGGTCACCGCTTTTCTAACCAATCTCACCGTTGTCATTGTCCCGATTTTGGTCGCACTGATCACCTTAAAACGCCCGGCGGGCAAGTTGATCGCCGGATGTTTGATCGCTTTAGGCGGGATTTATTTACTCACCGGCGCCGGGCCGACCGGGATGTCGGCCGGTGAGTGGCTGGGCATTGCTTGCGCAGGGGCGTTTAGCGTTGCGATGGTGCTGATGAATATTCTGGTCCCGCGCGATGACCCGTTTCGGATCACGTTTGTCATGTTCTTGTTCTGCGGGATCGGCTGCGGCGCGGTCGCGATGGTCTCGCCGGGGTTTTGGCGGGTGGATCTGGTGCAGTTGGCGAACGATTCATACGTGGATATGAGTCTGTTGATCGTTTTTTCGACGCTCGGATCGTTTGGTTTGATGCTCGCCTATCAGCCGCGCGTGGACCCGACGCGGGCGGCGATTGTCTATCTGTTCGAGCCGATCGTCGCGGCACTGTACGCTGCGGCTATGGAGGACAGTCTGTTGATGACCGGCCCGCAACTGCTCGGCGCTGGGTTGATCCTGCTTGCCAATCTCGTCGCCGAGCTACAATGGAAGCGACTGGGACGAAAGGAAATCGACGGATGAATGATTCTCTGCTGACAAGCTGGCGATCGTTGCTGCTGGCGCTGTTTCTGGGCGGATTATTTGGATACGTTTTTTTTGCGACGAACCAGCCGCCTAATGCCGAACCGCGTGCGATCGCGCCCAGGCCCGATTTGGGCGCAAACGAACGCGCCACCATCGACCTGTTCCGCGCCATCAGCCCGTCGGTGGTCTTCATCACCACAAAACAGCAGCAGGTCGATTTTTTGGGTCGCGAAGTGGGCGAAGTCGATGCCGGAACCGGCTCGGGCTTCGTCTGGGATGATCAGGGACACATCATCACCAATTTTCATGTTATTCAGGGTGCCAGCTCCGCGATCGTGGCTTTTAGCGACGATGTCTCCTATCGGGCCGATCTCGTCGGCGTCGCGCCCGAGCATGATATTGCGGTCCTGAAAATCAAACCCAACACCCCGCTGAAGCCCATCCCTGTTGGGACCAGCGGCGATCTGCTGGTCGGACAAAATGTCTATGCGATCGGCAACCCGTTTGGGCTGGATCACACGCTGACCACCGGCGTGGTATCGGCACTGGGACGCACCATCCGAGCCGTAACCCGCCAGCCGATTGAGAACGTCATTCAGACAGATGCTGCGATTAACCCCGGTAATTCCGGCGGGCCTTTGCTGGATTCGGCCGGGCGGTTGATCGGCATGAACACCGCGATCTTCTCCCCGTCCGGCACCAGTGCCGGGATCGGGTTTGCCGTGCCGGTTGATACGATCAATCGCGTCGTCCCCCAGTTGATCAAGTTTGGCATGGTCGAACGCGCCAGTGTCGGTGTAACAATCAGCGACGATCTGTCGCGGCGCTTTGCGATTCGCCTGGACGTGCAGGGCGTGGTGGTTGTCGGCGTGTTGCCTGGTAGCGCCGCCGAGGCTGCGGGGATGCGCGGGACCACCCGTCTCAAAGACGGCAGGCTACGCGTCGGCGATATCCTGCTGACCATCGACGACAAACCGATCCGCAACAGCGACCAGCTCTATCTGGCGATGGAACGCTACAAGCCCGGCGACACCGTGACCATCACCTACTGGCGTGAAGGCAAAACGGTCAGCAAAAAGATCATGCTCGACAGCTCAATCGGCAAAAAGCCATGACCGAAGCCGCAATCAAACCTGCGGTTCGCTTTGGGGTGACGCTCGACAGTGTGATCAGCACCCTGCTATCCGGCACCATCGCGCTGGGGGCGGCACTATCCTGCTATGTGGTTCTGCATGTGTCGCTGGGGACGGTCTTTTCATGTGTCTTCATTGTCGGCTTGATCAGCATCGCGTTCGGCGCATCGGCTCGCACAGCGCTCCAAAACATCATCCTTTCGATCGTTCTGGCGATCGCTGCAACGACGCCGATCCTGCTCGCTTTGGTGGATCGGCCAACCACGACCGGTGCGACGTTTCAACTGGTTCTCCTGTGCATGGTGATCGGTCTGTTCCTGCTGACCTTGACGCAACTGCTCTCGCGATTGATTGGCCGCGCTATCGCACCGGTGCTGGTGCTGATCGTGTGGCTGGCTTGGATGACCTGGCCGGTGTGGATGTCGCAGGCGTTTGCCACGCCGATCGGGGTTTGGACGATCGACCACCTGTTCGCGCATCAACCCTTGATGGCGATCAGCGGGGCATTTCCGCAAATGGGCGACTGGTCACACACGCCCATCGCCTACAAATACCTGACCAACCTCGGCCAAGACGTGTTGTACGCTCGCCCGACATCCGCCTGGAGCGCAATCGTGTCGCACGGGGTGCTGGCGATCGCTCTTTTGTTCCTTGAATTGGGGATCGGACAGCGATTGAAGCGAGCAGCGATCAATCGTCCAGTTTCAGCGTCACCAATCGACGCCTGAACTTCTGCACGTTCAATCCCACCATCCGCGCCGCCGCCGTCTTGTTGCCCTGGGTGCGACGCAGTGCCTCTGTGAGGATCTGCCGTTCGACGCTTCGCAGGTTCAGGTCTGATCGTGTCGTGAGGTTTGCCTGGCGCGATCGCACCCGCTCGGGCAGATCGAGCACGTCTATCTCGGATCGTTCGCACATCACATACGCGTGCTCGACGACATTCGCCAGTTCGCGCACATTGCCCGGCCAGGCATACGACTCCAGCGCCACCGCCGCACTGCGGGTGAACCATTTGGGCGTTTCGTTGTAGATCGACGACTGCTGCCTCAAAAAATGCTTGGCCAGCGGCAGAATGTCGCTCAATCGTTCCCGCAGAGGCGGGAGCGTCATGGTGACGACGTTGATTCGGAAATAGAGGTCTTCGCGAAACGTGCCCTCTCGCACCATCGCGGCGAGGTCACGATTGGTGGCACAGACGATGCGGAGATCGACCGGGTACGATTTTGTGCCGCCCACAGGGGTGACGGTACGTTCCTGGATCACGCGCAGAAGCTTGGCCTGCATCGCGGCGGGCAGTTCGCCGATCTCATCGAGAAACAGCGTGCCGGTATCCGCGACGCGGATAAAACCCAGACTGTCGCGGATCGCGCCGGTAAACGCGCCTTTGACATGCCCAAATACTTGGCTTTCAAAAAGCGTCTCGGTCAACGCCGAGCAATCGACGGTGACAAACGGGTTGTCACGTCGATCGGATAACTGGTGAATGTGCCGGGCGAGCATCTCCTTGCCCGTCCCGGTCTGACCGAGAATCAGCACCGTCGATCGCCGACCGGCAATGCTGGCGGCGATGTCCTTGACCGACCCGATCGCACCCGATTCACCTACAAAATCCTCGTCGAGGATGTCACACTGATGCGAATGAGCGACCTCATCCCGTTCAGTGGCACCCGACGAGCACAAATCAACAGAATCCATTTTCTCTACCCAATCCTTCCTAAGACTTCTAGGAACGCACCCCTGTCTCGGCGACATCTGGTTATATTCTCCAGCGAATGGAATGTTGCGTTGTTGGTATCAATTTGCAAGAAAAAAGTTAGCATCAATCGTTCTGGTATTCATCTGCTGACAATCCCCAACCCGCGAGGCGCTGATGCTCCCGTTTAGCCGATCCATGGTGGTCCTGATGCTGTTGGTCGCCGCGACTTTCGGGCAGACCCGGCCTGCGACTCAGCCGGTCATAAAGACCTCTACACCAAATGGTTACGTTCGCATTGACGCCGCCGGGCGGGTGTTTGTTTGTCTGCCGGAGGATCGGGCTTGGATCACCGATGCCGCGTCGCGCGCTGCGAGGGTGCAAAGCCCCTCAACCCGCCCGGCGGATATGATTGAGAAGCTCAAAACGCGGCGCGATCAAATTGTCGCAGGCATGTGCGCAGACCTTACAGACGTTAAACCTTCACAGGTTGAAGCGTTCCTGGATGAGCAATTGCTCCCCCCGCTGCAAGATGCGAGCAAGGTTCATGCGCGGATGGTTTATCTGGTCACACCGGCAGAGCACATTAAGAAGGCGTTGCGGGACGGTTGGCGCGATTCGCGGGTGCGATGGAACGGTATATCCGGATCGATGGATATTGATGCCAGCGTGGCGATGGACGCCAACCCGTCTGAATCGACGGTGATGGCGATTTTCACCCCCTCCGATACCGCCGAGCAGCGAACGGCGCTGCTGTCAAAATACATCGTCAACACCGATCAGCAGGTTCAGCAGCAACTGACCGCCCGAGCCACGACGCTGGCGCTGACGCTGACCGCCGACTTCGTTGCCAAGTCGCAGTTGAAAGATTTGCCTCAGAAAGAAGATCAGATCTGGTTGGTGACAGGGTTATCAAACGTGCTGGCCGCGCGGTATGTGTCGATGATTCACGGCTCGCCGGTCGATCAGTTCGTCGAGGCGATGATCGTCGGCCCGCAGCAGACGCCCGTCTCAGCGGCGGGCATCGATCTGCTGAACCCCACCCCGCTTTCGTCGATCCGGGATGAGTTTGTCCCGGCTCAAGTCGATGCCCGTCGCCGCAAGGCGATCGCGTCGGTTTATGTGTGGCTTCGCGATGCCGGCAACGACAAACTCCTGCCGACACTGCAAGCGATCAAAACCGCCAACCCCGCCGACGGCGCGACGCTGGCCAAAGTGATGCAGGATGCGACAGGCGTGGATATCGCCGTGCTGCTCAAGCCGAGGTAGCACAAGCCACAAATCTCAAATCAGAAATCTCAAATTTTGAAATCTAGAATTTTCGAACCGCCGCCGCGATCCCATCGGATCCCAATCCCTGATGCGGCATCTGTTCCCAAAGCCCGCCGGAGCCTTCGGTGTGCGTGCCGATGTGGTTGAACTTGCCGCAGAAGCCGTGCTTGAGCAGTGCCGATCCGAATCGTGATCCCAGCCCCGTTTTGACGTTAAAGCCCTCTGCCACCAGCACAAACGGTGCCTTGGCCAGCTTTTGCATCATCTTGGTGTCCCAGACGTTGAGCGTCGATTTGTTAATCAAACCGACTTTCACACCCTGCTCTTTGAGGGTGATGACCGCATCAAGGGCACGGTAGAGCGTCTCGCCAAACGCGACGACATACCCGCCGCCTTCGGCGTTGCGGATCAGGTCGTCCTGGCCGGGGACAAACGGCTTACCGGCGAAAAACGGCTTGCCCGATTCATCATGAATATCCGGGACCGGCGCACGGGTGGAGAAGACGAACCGCAGACCGGCGTCGGAATAGATCTTCTTCACGCACGCCGCGAACTGGTGCTGGTCGGCGGGGAAATAGAGTCGCGTGTTGTCGGGATGATGAATCGAATCAATCCCGCCATCGGCGAACATCGAATTGATGCCAAAGTGACAGGTGTTGTCGGCCATGTCATCGACGCCCGAGTGGCTGAAGTGCGCCAGCACGTTCGCCTGATTCAGCCGTGCCATGGTGATCTCGCTAATGCACATTTCCAAAAACGCACTGAACGTGCCAAAAATCCCCTGTCTGCCCTTATCAAACCCAAACCCCGACGCGGCGGCGAAGTTGCCACGCTCCATGATCCCGGCGCGGACAAAAATCTCCGGAAACTTCTTGCGGATGTGATGCAACCCGCACGAGCCTTCCAAATCATTATCAAACACCCGCACGCTGGCGAGCCGTTCCTCGGCGGACAATTTTTCCAGAATCTCGTTGATGATCTTGCCGAAGTCGTCGCGGTTCTTGCCGGCACCGCTCGAACCTTTGAACGACAGCGGGTTTTTGGCAGGCTTGGCGGTCTTGAGCATCTCGACGGCTTTGGCGTTGGACGCCCGACCTTGCAGATACGCGATCGCGACGTCGGCCTTGAGGACTTCGTGGGCGTGCGGGCTGCCTTCGGCGTGGGCGATGCCCGGTGCCATCGGCCGCTTGATGACCAGCGCATACGGATCGTCATCGCGAAACGCCCGGCTCAATCCGACGTACAACGCATCGAGGTCTTCACCCATGACGGTCTCGGTCTTTAGCCCGTGGCCGTGCAGGGTCTGGGCGATGTCGTAGCCGGGCATGTATTCGATGGGATGGCCGGCGATGGTGACGTTGTTGTCGTCGATCAGCACCTTGACGGGCAGATTTTGCCCGACGCAAAGCCGAGCGGCCTCGGCGTTGTCGCCTTCCATCTGCGAGCCGTCAGAACCGAGCAGAATGACACGTTTGCCCGGGTTAGCCATCGCGACGCCGTTGGCCATCGCCCAGACGTGCCCAAGTCGGCCGGAGCTGAACTTCACGCCCGGCGTAAACCCACGCTCGGGGTGGCCGGGCAGGTTTTCAAACGCTTCGCGATAGTGGAGCAATTTCTCAGCCGGCATCGCGCCTTCCAGCACCGACAGCAGGTATTGGGTCGCGACACGGTGCCCGGCTTCGTCAAAGAAGATGGGCAGAATCGGTGCCCCGCCTTCGATCAGTCCGCGGAGGATGCAGACCTCGGGGACGGTATCAAACGCCCCACCTGTGTGGCCGCTCAATCCCTTGGCGCCGGCCAGGGCGGTGAAGAAGACGATCGCGTCGCGACAGATCTGGATATTGTGTGCCAGGTCCGCGCGTTGGGTGTCGGTCAGTGTGGGGGCGTTCAGGTCAAGTTTGATGGACTTCAGTTGCGACAGATCAATGGGGAAAGTTTGGCTCATAAGACGCGACACTATCCACGCCCGGCGACGGTTATGCAAGAAAAACCGGCCCGCAGCGCGAGGCTGCGGGCCGGGGATGTTTTTGGGTGATGTGAGCCGATGCGGGGTTCAATTGTAATTGAACCGACGCGAGACGTTGAAATCGGTGTCCTTGTAATGGAAGCTACCGACGTGGCCGTCCATGAACAGCGTATTCATGCGTGTTCTGCGGGCGTGTCGGAAGGTGTACATCCCGCCATTTGCGGCGTAGATGGTGTAGTTCGGGTCGTTGTTTCGTGCGACGGGGTTGGACCCATTGGCGTGCGCCCACGAATTCGGTCGCTCTTGTTCGATCACCATGATCTTGTCGCTGAAGTTGTTGAACTTGGTCATTTTTGCGCCCAAGCGGACAAAGCCCAGACGTCGGGTCGGATCAGACGCGCCGGGGTTGGCAAAATCATTGTGGAAATAGGTCGGGTCAGGGTGCAGGACGCCGTGGGGGAAGCTGCCGCTGTTGTCTTCACTTCCACCGAGGAAAGTGTTGAGGCCAAAGGCGCGGCCGGACAATTCAGCGACGCCTATCGCCGGGCAACCGAGCTGGCGGTCTCGCATCACGCCATTGACCCAGTAGACCCGTCCGGTTCGGCCATTAAAGCGATCGACACTTCCGAGCTTGAAATAATGGAGATTGAGAATCTCGTCCCAGGCGCAACTGGACCACGAGGGCCTTGCGTACTGACCGGCGGAGGGCACGCGGTCGCCAAAGTCATTGGCAAAGGTGCGAAGGCCTTGTCCGAGGGTGCGCATATTTGCCGCACACTGGATCGTCACCGCCGACTCTCGCGCCTTGTTCAGCGCCGGCAAGAGGACGGAGATCAGCACCGCGATGATGCCGATGACCACGAGCAATTCGACTAACGTAAACGCGACAACGCGACGAGCCGCAAGGGAATAAAACATGGACCACCTCAACAAAAACGACAAAACCGTTCCTAACGACGCCTACTCCCGTCTGATGTGTGCCTGTTGGCATCGAAAGAGCGACTAATCTCATCTTAACGGTCTATCGAGACGCGTGTCAATCGAAATCACCAGCATGTCGAGCGGTTGACTAGTTGGTCCGACATGCAGCTTGATTCCGCGGAACAATCTGCTTCTCGATCGCCTCAACCCCGGATATTCTAGGACGCATCCATGACTGATCTGCACTATTTCCACCCGGACTGGATTCAACCGAGCGACAGAACCTTGAGCGTGGACATCTGTGTCTACGCCGCCAGCAGTGCGGGGGTGATCGCGGCGATTGAAGCCAAAGAACGCGGAAAATCCGTCGTATTGCTCCAACCCGGCAAATCTATCGGCGGGCTAACCGCAGGCGGACTCGGCTGGACCGACCACGGCAAAGCCCACGTCATCGGCGGGAAATCACGCGAGTTCTACGCGCGGTGCGGAAAACATTACAGCAAAGACGAAGAATGGTACTTCGAACCCCATGTCGCCACACGCGTCTATGAAGACTGGCTCAAAGAAGCCGGCGTCGCGCCGATGTTCTGCCAGTATCTGGACAAGGTCGAAGTCGTCGCCGGCAGGATCGTGTCGATCCGCCTGCTGGGTGGGCTGAAGGTCATCGCCAAAGCCTTTATCGACGCCTCCTACGAAGGCGACCTGATGGCCGCCGCAGGGGTGAAGTATCATGTTGGACGCGAAGGCAACGACACCTACCAGGAAAAGCTCAACGGCATCCAGGTGCGCAATCATCACCAGTTCGCGCCCGCGACCGTCGATCCGTACATCAAGCCCGGCGATGCGTCGTCAGGATTGCTGCCACAGGTGGAAAAAGTCGATCAAGCCAGCAAACAGGGACAACCCGACCATCGCGTGCAGGCTTATAACTTCCGAATCTGCATGACCGACGATCCGGCGATCCAGATCCCCTGGCAAAAACCCGAAAACTACGACCCCAACCAGTACCTGCTTGCCCAGCGCTGGTTCAGCGGCGAAAAAGACCGATACAACGAACAGATCGACCTGAAGGACGGCGTTTACGGCACCGTGCCGCGTAAGTTTGATATCTTCCCCAACAAGACGCCGGGCGGGTTCTTCAAGACCGACACCAACAACCACGGGCCGGTCTCCAGCGACTTCATCGGCATGAGCTGGGACTGGGCCGACGGGTGCTATGAACTGCGTGAAACGCGCTTTCAGCAGCATGTGACCTATCAAAAGGGTCTTTACTGGTTCCTGGCCAACTCAGGCGATATCCCCACGCAATACAACAAGGCCTACGCGCGATGGGGACTGTGCAAGGATGAGTTTGTCACCACCGGCGGATGGTCGCCTCAACTGTATGTCCGCGAGGCCCGGCGGATGGTCGGAGTCTATGTCGCGACCGAACACGACTGCATGCACACCAAAATCTGCGACGATCCGATCGGTATGGGCAGCTACCAGCTCGACAGCCACAATTGCACCCGTTTCATCAATGCTGTTGGAAAAGTGATGAATGATGGCGATGTGCAGGTGAAACCGACTGGCCCGTACCGGATCAGCTATGGGTCGATCGTGCCCAGCACCGACCAGATCACCAACCTGCTGGTGCCGGTTTGCTGCTCGACCAGCCACATCGCCTATGGGTCGATCCGCATGGAACCGGTCTTCATGATTCTCGGCCAAAGCGCTGCGATCGCGGCGTGCATGGCGATCGACGCGAACATCACCATGCAGAACGTGCCTTATCCCAAATTGCAGGCCGAGCTATTGAAACAGAAGCAGGTTTTGACGCTCGACTGATGGGCGATCATCCGCGATTTACCACCCGACGCTGGTTCGGAAGCGGAACCGCTTGCGGAACTTATTCAGTGCCCACAGCACCGGCACCGCGACGATGGCGGTGTAGAACGCGGTCAGCAGGTCGGTCCAGAGGGACGTGCCGATGCCGTGCCAGGCGTCGATGAACTTCACCACGATCGCGACGATGATCCCGCCAAAAAGCGTGACGAAAAAGTGGGTGAACGGGTGCTCGACCGCCATCGACCGCTCGGTCCCTGCCACCAACAGCGCCACGCAGCAGTACGCCAGTGCATACATCCCCACCGGCCCGCCACCCACCAGATCATGCAGCAGTCCCAGGACAAAGCATGCGATCATTGCCGGATCGCGCTGGGCGTTGATGCAGATGAAGACCGCCGCGATCAACACCAGATTGATCGGCGTCGCCCCCACCCGCGCCACGCCCCCCAGCCCCACGGCCAGCCCGAGCATCACATACGCGAGAATGATAAAAGCCAGCCATCGCAAGCCCGCCAGTATCGAGCGGCAGGCAAGCCGGAGCAAGTCGGTTGCCGACGAGTTTGGCTGAACACACGGCAGCCGCATCCTAATTTCGCACAAATCACGAACCCCGAACCACAAACACTTCGCGAATCGACAGCAGATCGACGGTAGGGCTGATTTTGATCTCGGCGAACTCGGCGTCGGTGGGGGGCAGGTCGATCTCGGTGACCACGCCGAGGCGCATGCCGCGGAGGGCGGGGAGGGTGAAGGCGGGGTCTTCGAGTTCGACGATATCGCCGACCTTGAGCACGTTGCGGATGTCCCGGGCGGCCATTTGGCGGGCGACCATGCCTTTGCCGGTGCCTTCGACCAGCGGCTGATCAAGGCCGAGCGGGACGATGTCGATCCCGCCATCGGCGCGGGCCTGATACCGCACGAATCGGCCGGTGCGCTTGAACATGACGTCGGTGGTGAGCATCACCCGCGCCGCGCCGACGCCGACCGAATCGACCTGTCCGACAAACCCCAGCGGATGAAAGACCGCCGACCCCGCGCGCGGCGAAACCAGCGCGGCAGTGGAGATCGTCAAAAACTGCCGCTGATCGGTCGGCCCGGAGGTGACGGAGGTCAGATCGCTGCTCTGGAGCAGGCTGGCACCCATTTGGGTGTACAGGTGCGACAGCTTTTTCAGGTCTTCCAACTGGGCGTTGAGATTCTGAATCTGCACGATCAACGCGTCGGTGCTGAGATTGCCCAGTTCAGAGGAGAACAACTTTGATTCATCTGGCGTGACCGTCGCACGCGAAAGCGCCTGCCCGACCCGATGCGCCGGCCAGGCGACGGGGGAAAAAAGCGCCCGCAGCGAAGTGCGTATCCCGCTCTTGGCCTCGGGCAAGGTCAGTGCCGAAAGCAGCGCGACAACGGGGAGGAGAATGATCGTGCCGGATCGCATTTCTGAAAATTACGCACAAGAGAAATATTTACCACGAAGGTACGAAAGGGCACGAAGGGCACGAAAAATGCAAAGCAAAACTCTTGGGAGTATGTACTCTCTGGCCCGAGCGCTTCACACTATTTTGATTCGTACTTCCTTTGATTTTTTCGTGGTCTTTTCGTGCTCTTCGTGGTTCAGATTTATCAGATTTACATCTGATCGGCATCCGATTCCATCGTGTCTTTCCAGAGTTCCAGGTTTTCCAGATAAACTGCGGTTCCGCGGGCGACGCAGGTGAGCGGGTCTTCGGCGAGGCGCACCTCAAGGCCGGTCGCGTTGCTGATGACGGTGGTTAAGCCACGCAAGAGAGACGAACCGCCGGCCATCGTGATCCCGTTATCGACCAGGTCGGCGGCGAGTTCGGGCTCGGCCATCTCCAGAACGTGCGAAACGGCTTCGACGATGCTCGTCACCGGTTCCTGCAAGGCTTCGCGGATTTCGCCGGCGGCGATCGACATCTTGCGGGGGTGGCCGGAGATCATGTCGCGGCCTTTGACTTCCATGCTCGGCTCGTTGCCGCCGGGGAACGGCGCGGCAGAGCCGATCTCGATTTTGATGCGCTCGGACATCTGCTCGCCGATCAGCATGTTGTAGGTCTTTTTCATGTGATCGACGATCGCCTGGTCAAAATCGTCGCCAGCGACGCGGACGCTGTCGCAGACGGAGATATCGGCCAATGAGATAATCGCGACTTCGGTCGTGCCGCCGCCGATATCGACGATCATGCTGGCGGTGGGTTCGGTGACCGGTAGCCCGGCACCGATCGCAGCGGCCATCGGCTCTTCGACCAGAAACACCCGGCTGGCACCGGCGCGCTCGGCGCTCTGGATGACGGCCTGTTTTTCGACGCCCGTGATGCCCGACGGGACCGCAATGACCACCCGCGGCGCGACCCAGCGTTTCCCGCCGGTGGCGCGCCGGATGAAATATCGAAGCATCGCCTCGGTGATGTTAAAATCGCTGATCACCCCGTCTTTGAGCGGACGAACCGCTTTGATCGACCCGGGCGTACGTCCGAGCATTTCCTTGGCGACCAGGCCGACCGCATTCCCGTTTTGCATCACCTTGTTGGTTCGTGCGTTGACCGCGACCACCGAAGGCTCATTGAGAATGATGCCCTGTCCGCGAACGCAGACCAGCGTGTTGCATGTGCCCAGGTCGATGCCCAAATCGACGCTCAGCAAGCCAAATATCTTCTGCAAAAACACGCGTCAGACTCCTTCTTAGCGATCAATTCGCGACAACCCACAGACAGGTACGCAGCAACCCCCACTTGGATGTGTAGGTTACAGGGCAGGCAAATCGGACGCAAATAACGTGCGGATGCGAACAGGGGGCAAATCGGTCGCCGACGGGTCTACAACAGAAGCATTCGGTGTTTCGCGATCAATCGATGTTGCGGTTAGACTAAAAGAACAATGGGTGCATACAGCTTTGAAACGTACGGCGAGCTTCAGCCATGGGTCGGGCGGGAATGGTTGCAGACCAACGGGACGGGTGCGTTTAGCAGTTCGACCGTGATCGGCTGCAACACCCGGCGATATCACGGGCTACTGGTCGGTGCCACGCTCCCGCCGGTCGGGCGAATCGTCGCGCTGTCGCGAATCAACGAATCGATCCATCGCGATGGGCAGACGATCGAACTGGGCATCAGCCAGTTTCGCGATTCGCTGATCCCGCGCGGCGAACGGTTCCTGCGCAACTTCAGTCACGAGATCACCACCACCTGGCAATACGAGGCCGACGGGATCGAACTGACCAAGGAACTGATGCTCTGCTGGGACCGCAATGTTTGCGGCATTCGATACACGATTGACCCGGGAACAACGGGTGAGTGTGAGTTGCGACTCCAGCCGTTTATCGCGCTGCGCGACTTTCATGCGTTGTTGCGAAACGACCCGTCGATCGACGTCCGCGCCCAGCCGTCGGGTTGCATCGCGCGTCGGTACGGCAATGAACTGTTCATGCGCTGCGAAGGGATGAACTTCATCGAGCATCGTGACTGGTGGTACAACTTCACCTATCCGATCGAAACCGAACGCGGGCAGGACGATTCGGAGGACCTGTTCACGCCGGGGCATTTTATGGTGAATGTCAGTTCGCCAACGTCGTTTACCTTCTGGGCCGGGCTTGAGCCGGTCGACAAGATCGATTGGGAATCGCAGCAAGCGCGGCGTGCGCAGAACATTCAGGGACACGACGCGCCCACCCCCACGCAACGGCGGCTTTTCCGTGCCGCCGGGGATTTTGTCGTGGCGCGACGGACCGAAGACGGGCTGGGCGGCACGACGATCCTGGCGGG
>JBGSMH010000596.1:0-11173 GCA_041740275.1 Phycisphaerae bacterium | reverse complement strand
GGGCAAGTCCCCCTCGGTGGAGATCCTGCTGCAGGATCTGACCAGCAAGCGGATGGTGTGCGTGCTTAATCCGAACGAGAAGATTATCGTCGTTCATTCGGGTTTTGCGTCGCACGCGCGCTCAGAAAAGAAAGTCGATATCGCCCCTGGCGTGTGGCACAGGCTGGAAATCGAACAGCGTGCCGACAGCATCGCGCTGCGTCTGAATGGAGAGGAATACCTCTCTCAAAAGAACAACGCCATGCTGGCCAGCGGCACGCCCGTGGTCGGAGTGGGTGGCCGAATCGACAAAGGGATGAGTGTGCGCTTCCGGAAAATCATAGTCGAGCCGATCGGGGCGGTGAAGTAATTGTATCTGCGCAAGGACCGGCTATCCCGTGCCGCGCCTTGGCCTGACGCACCGAGCCCACGGAGACGCCGTACCATGCGGCAAGCTGTTTGGGTCTTGCTCTTGCAGAACATACTTGCCGAAGAGTTCGAACGTCCGACGGCGAAATTGCTCCTTGCGCAAGCCGAGCTGTTCGGCATTGCCCCAGCGCCGGTGTGGACGCTCGGTCATACAACTGGAGGGGTTTATTCAGTTGGTCAGTCCTGCAACACGGGGACGGTCTCAAACTTCAGGCCGGCATCGGCGAATTGTTTGAGTCGATCGAGCGAATCGGGGGCTGCATCGGTGATGAGCTGATGAACGTCTCCCAGCGGGCAGATACGGCACATCGCGCCGCGGCCGACCTTGCTGTGGTCGGCCAGAACCACGCTTCGATCGGCGCTGGCGAGCATCTGCTGCTCGGTCTCGACCACCATCTCGTTCGTGTTGTGAAATCCATCGCGCGTGATCCCGGCCACCGACAGGAATGCCCAGTCGACGTGGTATTGGGCGATGGTTGCCCGCGCGCCCGGACCGACAAGCAGGCCGGAGTTGGGATAGAGATACCCGCCGGTAAGGAATATCTCGATTTGCGCGGATCGGCGGGCGTGCTGGTCGAGATAGTGGGCCAGTGAGATGGAGTTGGTGATGATTCGCAGCGGGATCGGGGGAAGGGCGACGGCGAGTTGGAAGGTGGTCGTTCCGCCGTCAATGATGACGACATCGCCTGGTCGTAGCAGCGATGCGGCGTATCGAGCGATGGCTTGCTTCTCGGGGAGCTGTCGAGACTCGCGAATCTCAAACGGAAGCATGTTGGCGGTCCCGGTCGGCCTGACGCCGCCTCGCACCCGGCGCAAGGCACCTTGTTCAGCGAGTCGCGCAAAATCGCGCCGGATGCTCGCCGGGCTAGAACCGGTCAGTTCGACAGCGTCGTCGACGCTGAGGAATCGTCGTACGCGAACAGCATCCAATATTCGATCAAGTCGTTCAGCGGCCGCCATGATTGAATCATCGCAATATGATCAATTTTGATCAACTTTGGTGGTGTAAATCCACAATATCGAGCTCTAGATGAAGCGAATAGACCAAAATAATCAGGTTCGGAGGTAAAACGTGGCAACCGCGCAAAATCAGCTTGAGTTCGAATTGGGGGTCAAATCCGACCCCATCCTCTACCGTTACAGCTTTGATTGGCTCTTTGATCTGATGGCAGACGAAGGCGTGCGTCATCTGCAATTGGGTACGTTTTTCGAGATTTACGACCTTCCTGACGCGTACTTCACGGCCCTCCGCAAAGTTGCCGCCGACCGGGGGATCGTCATTTCGAGCATCTTCACGGCGCATCGCGAGTTGGGTGGATTTTTCAGGGATGACGGTCCGGGATTTGTGGATGTCGCGCGCCGGAAGTTTGAGCGATTGATCGATATCGCCTCACTGGTCGGCGCCAAGCGCATCGGCTCGAATCCCGGTGCCGTGTTGCGCGATCGGATGTCGGGCAAGGCGCGGGGCATTCAGACTTACATGACGCACTTCAAAGCCCTGATGTCGCGTGCCGCCGACCGTGGCGTGGAATCGTTGACGATCGAACCGATGAGCTCACTCGCCGAGCCACCGACGCTGCCGCAGGAAATGCAGGACATGATGCGTGAACTCGACGCCCACCACGCCGCCAATGCCGGCAGCACCGCTCGACCGGGCTTCTGCGTCGATATCGCGCATGGGTATGCCGATGCGAACCGTCAGGTCGTACACGATCACTTTGATCTGATGAAACCGGGGCTCCCCTGGACCTGCGAGGTCCATCTGAAAAATACCGATTCCAGCTACGACTCTACCTTTGGCTTTGCCGAGAGTGACCTTTCGCGCGGGATCATCCGTATGCCCGATGTGCGGGCTTTTTATCAGGATCACGCATCTTCGCTACCGGTCAAGCAACTGGTCGGCTATCTGGAGATCGGCGGCCCGAAACTGGGCCGGGACTATTCGGACCCGAAACTCGACGCGGCGCTGCGAAACTCGCTTCGACATCTGAAACAGACATGGCTCGAAACGCCCGCTCCGACCCCCGTACCTAACGTATGCACGAGCCACGACGTCACGATCGCCCCGTCGATGATGTGCGTCGACCCACTCAACTTTCAATCCGCGCTGCGCGAGGTCGAATCGCTTGGTGTGCACATGCTTCACCTGGACATCATGGACGGGCAGTTCGTGCCGAACATGCCAATGGGGCTGGGCCTCGTGCAGGCGCTTTCACGCAAGACCACGCTTCCGCTGGACGTTCACCTGATGGTGCGTGATAACGACTTTTTCGTCGGCGCACTCGAACAGTCGAAGGTCGCCCGGGTATCGGTGCATGTCGAATCGTGTACGCACTTGGATCGAACCCTCTCCCGGATCCGAGACATTGGCGCTCAGGCGGGATTGGCGATCAATCCCGGAACGTCTTTGGATGTGCTGGATTATGTTTTGGAGCGAATCGATTTCGTATTGCTGATGACGGTGAATCCCGGGTTTGCCGGCCAGCAGATGACACCAGCATCGATCCGAAAGATCGCCGACTGCCGCCGCCTGCTGGACGAACGGGGTCATTCGCATGTCACGGTCCAGGTTGACGGCAATGTGAGCTTTGAAAACATCGCCCCCATGGTGGCGGCCGGCGCTGATTGTCTGGTCGCAGGCACGAGCAGTATCTTTCACACCCGTGCGCCATGGGGGCAAAACATCGCGGCGATGAACGAGGCGATCGAGCAGGGGCTGAGCGTGCGTCCGGCGAGGCCGTCCCAAGCCGAAGCGAGAGTGCCATGAAATCCAATCTCGTCTATTACCTCCAACGCCCCGGCGCATCGTTCCTACCCGTTGAAGAGCCGATCGCAGACCCCGGGCCGGGCGAAGTGCGACTTCGAATACGCCGAACATCGGTCTGCCAGTCTGACGTGGTCATTCACCGACAAGGCCTGCCGCGCATCAAGCACTGGCCGGCGATCGTGCTGCATGAGGTCAGCGCGACGATCGATGCGGTTGGCGAGGGGGTTGATCGCTTTTCGCCCGGCGACCTCGTCGGGCTCGGGTGCGATATCCCGTGCGGCAATCTGGAGTGTATCTACTGCGGAACGCACGGCACGGGCGATTGGACCAGTTGCCCGAACACCCAGGCGACCGGCCACGAGTTTCCCGGCTTGGCCCGCAAGTACGCGATCCTCCCCGACTGGTTTGTTCGCCTCGGACCGATCGTCAAATTTGATAGATCAATTGATCCGGATCATGCCTGTCAGCTCGAGCCGCTCGCCTGTTGCCTGGAAGGTATGACCCGCGTGAACAACTGCATCGCCAACCGTGTGGTGGTGCTGATTGGCGCGGGTTCGCAAAGCACATATGCGTTGCAGTGCGCACAGTCGATGGGTGCCCGCAAAATCATCCTTGTCAACCGCGGACGCGAACGACTTGAACGGGTGATGCGTGATTTTGACGACGGTCGCGTGATCGGCATCGCATGGGACGAAAATGTCGTGAGCCGGATCTTCGAGGCGTGCAAGCCGTTCAATGAGCCACACTTTGTCATGGTCAATGCACCCGCCGAGCCGGGATATCGGCTCGCGACGCAACTGATGGGCTATAACACGGTCATGGATGGGCACGCAGGTGTGAAAGGTGCTTCAGGCAAGCCGCGAATCGCGCACGAAATCGATCTGAACAATGACATTCACTATAAGCTACAGTGCTATCAGGCGACCCACGGATCGAGCATGCACGGCATCGGCCTCGCTCACGACCTGATCAATCATGGTCGCCTGCCACTCATCGGGCGAATGACCAACGCCACCGAGCGTTTCCCGCATACTCAGATTGACGCCGCTGTCGCTCGCGCGGCGGATTCGGATAGTCTGAAGGTGATCATCAACTGGGACGACGAATCATGAGAGCACTGGTTCTACAGGCAAATCAGAAACTGGTCTATCGCGACGATTTTCCGATTCCCCAAGCGCCCGACGAACGCCCGGCCGCGCTGGTGCGGGTGGCGGCGTGCGGAATCTGCGGGTCGGATATTCCCAGAGCCTATTCTGGTAAGGCGTATCACTATCCTTTGGTGATGGGGCATGAGTTTAGCGGGGTCGTCGAAGAGGCCGCTCCGGGGGGTGAGTTTGCGGCGGGGGCGCGGGTTGCGGTGTTTCCACTCATTCCAAAAAACATTGACGCCGATCCGGCCTGCCAAATCGGCGACTACGCACAGGCGAAGGAATACGACTACTACGGCTCACGCCGTGACGGAGCGTTTTCTGAGTATCTGCGCGTGCCCGAATGGAACCTGATCCCAGTGCCCGATCATGTCAACCTGCTGCACGCGTCGATGACCGAACCGGCGGCGGTTGCGCTGCACGGGGTTCGCAAGTTGCGACTGCAACCGGGCGACGATGCGGCGGTCTTCGGGGGCGGGCCGATCGGCAACATGGTGGCACAGTGGCTTCGGATCGGCGGGTGCCGACGCGTTTTTGTGGTGGACGTCGATCAGCGAAAACTGAACCTCGCGTCCGAAATGGGGTTCACTCCGATCGATGCTTCGCAAGGCGATCCCGTTGATCAAATCCTCCGCGCCACCGGCGGCGAAGGCGTGCAGCGGTGCGTCGAAGCCTGCGGTCTGCCGGCGACTTTTCTACAGGCCACGCAGGTAGCGGCCCAGTTCGGGGAAGTGGTCTTCATGGGCAACATCGCCGGTGAGTTTCGCATCGGTGAGAAGGATTTTTCGAACATCCTACGCCGCGAGCTGACGATCCACGGAACCTGGAACAGCAAGATTACACCAGCGGGAACGGACGACTGGCGAACGGTACTCAAATACATGGATCGCGAATTGGTGGTCGCACCGCTGATTACGGACAAACTCCCGCTCGCTGACGGCCCGCGTGTCTTTGAGGAATTGCACCGCCGTAGTGCCTATCACAACAAGGTCATTTTCAACATTTCCCCTTCTGACAACAAATAGGACACAGTCATGGATCGCGATCAACTTTTTGCCCTCCTCGATGAGTTCAAGATCGAAACGCCAAGTTGGGGCTACGCCGATAGCGGCACCCGCTTCGGCCGTTTTTTACAGCCGGAGGCGGCGCGGACGATCGACGAAAAATTGGAGGATGCCGGCGTCGTCCATCGCTTCACGGGGTGCTGCCCGACCGTGGCGGTACATGTCGATTGGGACTTTCCGCCGGATCTCGACCCCGCTGCAACCGTCGCGCTGGCGCAGAAGCATGGCGTGAGCATCGGTGCGATCAATCCCAACTATTTTGAGCCTCAAGTCTATAAGTTTGGCTCGGCCGCCAGCCCCGATCCGGCGGCGCGCGAGGCGGCGGATCGACATACCGATCGCTCGATCGAAATCGCGCGTGCGACCGGAAGCACCGCATTGAGCCTCTGGTTCGCAGACGGCACGAACTATCCGGGTCAGGACGACATCGTCACGCGCAAGCGACGCATGTCCGATGCGCTGAAGCGATGGCACGACGCCGCCGGTGAAGGCATCAGCCTGCTTGTCGAATACAAGCCGTTCGAACCCGCGTTTTACCACACGGATATCGGCGACTGGGGCATGGCGTATCTGCTCTGCAAGCAGGCCGGACCGCGCGCCAGGGTGCTGGTCGATACGGGACATCACTTTCAAAGCCAGAACATCGAACAGATCGTCGCGTGGTTGATTGACGAAGACATGCTTGGTGGCTTTCACTTTAATGACCGCAAGTATGCCGATGACGATCTGACGCTGGGCAGCATCGACCCGTACGCCGTATTCCGCATCTTTCATGAGATTCGCAATCAGGCCGAGTTTCATGGCCGTGACGTGAGCAATATTGCGTACATGGTCGATCAGTCGCACAACCTCAAGCCCAAAATCGAAGCGATGCTGCAGACCGCCACCACCGCGCAAGAGCTATTTGCCAAAGCGTGCCTCGTTAATCGCAAGGCACTTCGTGATGCACAGGCACGAAGGAATATCGTCGACGCCGAGAATTGCCTGAAAGATGCTTTTGCCACGGACGTCCGACCCGCATTAAGCGAGTGGCGCATCAAACGCGGCCTGCCTGCCGATCCGATGCGGGCCTTCCGAGAGAGCGGCCTTTTGCGTCAACGCCAATCAAGACGTCAGCCTCAATAACTCAACTGCAGCGGTTGACCAGAGTTTCTTCCTTGAAGGTCAATTACCAACCGCTTCCAGGTTCTTTACCGACGGCATTTCGACGTGCGGGATCTCTCCGGATCGATCTTCGATCAGAGTCGACTCGAACAGACGTTCCGGATTTGCCGTTCTGCGAAACGGCCCGGCCCATAGCCACGGTTTTTGCTATCGCGATGTCGGAAAAGCCTGTACCGAATTAGGAATCACGTGTCGGATCAGACAGGCGCGACATCTGATCTTCGGTAAGCCGGACTTTTGTGGCCGACAACGCATCGGCCAGGTGGTCAGGATTCAGCGAACCCAGAATGGGGATTACAGGAAAGGGCTGCTGCCTGAGCCATGCGAGCGCGATCTGGTTCGGCGTCGCACGCAGTGCGTCGGATAGCTCTTCACAAACGCGTCTTCGTTGCCTTGTCAACGCGTTGTCGTACTGCGTTTTCATCCTGGCCGGATCGGCAAACAAACCATTGGCGGTCGGCGAGAACGGCACGACGGGCATGCCCGTGCGGGTGTACCACTCGATCTCCGCCGCGTTGTCATTCAAAACAACATGTGTGTGGTCCCACGACTTTGGAGCGACAAAGTGGGCGAGATTCCACAGCGGCTGTGATGCGACAAAACCCGGCTTTCCCGCCCGGTCAGCATAGGCGTTTGCCGCCGAAAATCGCTCCTTCGACCAGTTGCTCCCCCCGAAATAACGGATCCTTCCGGCCGCCACCTGTTCGGATAACGCGTCGACAATCTCAGAGACTGGCACGCGCGGGTCATCGCGGTGGAGAAAGTAGAGATCGATGTGCTCCAACCTAAGCCGGTCCAAGCTGTCTTGGATGTCTGCGGCGATCACACCAGGTGAGCAATAGGAGTCGGGACGATCGTAGCCCGGCGCACCGTAGTGGCCGCCCTTGGTCGAGACCACGATTTGGTCGCGTCGGTCATTGGCGACCAGTTCCCCAAGCATCCGTTCCGGTTCACCGGTCTCGCCGCGCCAAAACGCATAGCAATGAGCAGAATCGAAAAAATTGCCCCCCGCCGAGCGAAACTGATCATACATCGCTCGCACCCGATCTCGGTTCGCCGGACGCCACTCCGCCGTGCCGTAGCAGAAGTCCGAGACGAGCAAGTCGGTACCGGGAAGTTTTTTCAGTGACAACATCATTGCCAGCGGTCTACACCGACCCATTTGAGTAGAGTAACACATTTTCTCCAATTCGAGCGTACCTTGTGCGCGTTCGATATGACTCCGTCGCCGGTCGCGGGCGTTTTTCTGCACTGGTCTTTTTCCTTTTGAGACGCATTTCGCCAAGCCCAAGCCCTAAGCCTAATCACTATCCGCCGAACCGAGTTCATCCGGTCGGCATCTGTGTCATCCGCGTACAATTCTTCAGCGGTCAAAAGGCGCGGCACGCAGACAATGCCTCGGTTTATCCATTTCGAACCGTGCGATCTGCGTCCCAACGCCCAAATCCCCAACGGTCACGTTCCGGGTATCATCCTTGCCGTGCGATGGTGCAGACGAATCTTCGGGTGGGTGTGGATAACCAGCCTCATCCTCTCCGCACTCCTCTTCCTGGCGGCGGTGGGGATGTGGGGGAGGTCGTACTACCAACGTGATTGGGCCATCCGAGCGGGCAATCCCTATACATCTAGCAGTATTTATGTGAGCAGCACTGATGGTTCCGTGTCTGTCTTTCATTTTTGGATCGGTCGAACCTCACCCGAAATGTCCATAGTCTGGAGTTTCGGATCAACCCTATTGGCATCAACAAGTTGGTTTCGCGATGGCTCCACCCTCGGATTCAAGGCGGAAAACTTGAGCGGGTATTTCCGCGAAGTTCGACGGGGCCTCTCAGGGTCGAGTGTCGACGTCCCCTACTGGTTCATCGCTTTGCTCGGTCTGCTGCTGCCGCTGACCGCGCTTCGTCGGTGGCGATGGAAACGACGCATCGAGCGAGAAGGATTGTGTCGCGTCTGCGGCTACGATCTGCGGGCGAGCGTCGAGAGGTGCCCGGAATGTGGGACGGGATTTGCAGTGGCTGAATCCCCGACTTCCCCACGAACCACTAACAACTGGCCAGGAATCTGCTTCCCCTCCTGCCAGGGGCGGGATATGCTCGGGGACACGCGAAACAGGTCGCGCCCGGTCCGCGGGAAGGGCAAAGCCCACCTTGGTCTGATGTGGGTCGTACAAACAACCTTTTTCCAAGCCCTAACAGCGGACACGGGCGACAACGGAAAGGGTTTGTCATGTCTGCATCTGATTCAAACCGCAAGCGGCTGCCCGTCAAACCGTCAGAAGAGAATCTGCGTAAGCAGGCCAAACGACTGGCAAAGTCGAATAACGTGCCGCTCTCGGATGCCCAGCAGCAACTGGCGCGCGAATACGGTGCGAAAAACTGGGCGGAGTTGATGCATGTGGTCGAGACGATGCTCCGCGGGGCGGATCAGTTGTCGTTTGTCACATACGAGTGGGAGGCGCTTCCCAAAGCCACCAACGCGAACGATATCGACAAGGTGCGCGCGATTCTGGCGTCGGGTGAGTTTACGCAGCACGATCTGGACTTTGCGTTGGCACGCTCGACGCTACGCTTCGACGAGCGCGGCCAGATCGCGCGGCTGCTCCTGGAACACGGGGCCGACCCAGACGGACAATACGGATCGAACTACGGCCCGATCGTGTTCGTCACCGGCGAATGTCTGGACGTCGACGGCCTGCAAATTCTGATCGATGCCGGTGCGGATGTGAAGTTCAAGCCGATCGACACGAAGTATGGCAGGCAATGTCCGTTGTCGTACTGGCTGGGGACGTACGCGCGGGGGAAGAATGATGTGAAGCATCGGGGGATTGAGATTCTGTTGAGGCATGGTGCGTACGTCCCTCCGGAAGTGACGCCCGAATTGCTGGCGATTCATCAAGGCGATGCAAAACTGCTTGGAGAGTTGCTTGACGCAGACCGGTCGCTGCTTCGCAGGACGTATCCGGACATGCCGTACGGCAACATCGAACTGCGCGGGGCGACGCTGCTGCACGCGGCGGTTGAGTTCGGGGAGATCGAGTGCATCGATGCAATACTCAAACACTATCGCGGGCACGGCGATCTGGACATGAACTTTCGCGCCGATGTCATCGACGGCAAAGGCGGCGCACTTGGCGGGCAGACGCCGATCTATCACGCGATCAACACCAACTGCGACGGCAATTATCACGTGCTGGAATACTTGATCGGCCGCGTCGGTGAGTACATCGACATGGGCGTGAAGGCGACGTGGCGATCGTACGGAAACCCGAAGCCGATCCCGCTGACACCGCTTGAGTACGCCGAGAAGGCCGAGCGTGAGATCGACCCGAAGTGGGCCCAATTCAGGCCGCGTGTGAAGGACGAAATCGCGTTGCTCAAGACACTTGATCGCAATACGACGATCCGCAAGGCATGCGAAGCAGGCGATATCGACACCGTGCGAACGATGCTCGACGCGCATCCCGAACTCCTCACCGGCGGGCTATGGCCGAGCGCGATCCACAAAGCAAAGTCGCTGGAACTGGTCCGCCTGCTGCTGGATCGCGGCTTGGATCCGAACGATTGCCCCGCACCGCGCAAGCCGCTGCATCTGGCGACGTATTACTCGCTGGCGGACATCGTCGAGCTTCTGATCGAGCGCGGCGCTGATGCGACGTTTCTGAATCCGCTGAACGAGCGCCCGATCGACCTCATCGACGCCTACGAACCGCGACCGATCGGCGACGAGCAGAGTCGGCGGTCGCGCGAGGCATTGTTGAGGGCCGGTGCCAGACACGATATCCACTCGGCCGTTCGGTCGGGCGATGTGGACGAAGTCCGGAAGCTGCTTGATGCCGATTCTTCGCTCGTCGAGAGCAACGCGCCTTGGAACCCCCTCTTTACCGCCGCCCGGTCCGGGCGTGTGGATGTGGCGCGGTTGCTGATTGATCGCGGCGCGAAGGTTGATGGATCGAACGACATGGGCAACACGCCGCTCTGGTTCGCGTGTCAGTCGCCTGCCAAGGCGGAGGATCGGATCGCTGTCGCGAAGCTGCTATTGGAGCACGGCGCGAATCCGCGGTGTGAGTGTGAGGACCGATCGACGCCGCTGCACTTTGCCGCCTGGCGCGGGCCGCGGGAGATGGTGGAATTGCTCATTCGGCACAATGCCAAGACGTGGCTGAGCGACAAGGACGGCAAGCTTCCGATCGACTACGCCAGTCGCGGCATCGCGCCGGACAAGGATGCGATCGTACACCTACTGGATCGCCCGGTGATCGACGATCCCCACTTCCGCGATGCAGTTAACGCAATCCATGCCGGGGACTTGGGCGCGCTCAAGCGGCTGCTGGCGGATCATCCCAATCTCGTCCGCGACCGCGCGATCGAACCAGCGTGCTATCTCGCCACCGATTATTTCGGCAGCCCGAAGTTACTCTGGTTTGTCGCGAACAATCCGACGCTGATGAAAACCATGCCCGCCAATCTCGTCGAGCTTACCGCCGCGATCATCGATGCCGGCGCTGAGCAGGCGGATCTGACGTACGCGCTGGAGTTGGTGATGACCAGCGACCCCGCGCGCCAACAGGGATTTATGCGGCCACTCATGCGGTTGCTGCTGGATCGCGGCGCGACGGTCAGCGA
>JBGSMH010000595.1:0-9007 GCA_041740275.1 Phycisphaerae bacterium | reverse complement strand
TACCGGCCCGCTACGCATCGAAAATAGGTTGTACGAGATCGTTTTGCCAAAACGGTGATAAACGCCCGGTTTGAAGCGGTATTCCACCTGTTCATCGGCCATCGACAAAGGCGGATCACCCAGACCCAGATAGAATCGTGCGAACAACTCCCCGGCGATCAATCCTACGACCAGCAGGACGATCAAAACGCGCAGGCATCGCTTGCATCGACTGCGGCACCCAGAGCAACAGGCGCAACTTCGGTTCGCCACGTCTGATTCATTCACTGGTTCCATGGTTCCCTTTTGATCAATTCGCTCAAATATCAAAATACATGCAAAACTCGTACGGATGAGGCCGCACGCGGATGGCATCGACTTCGTTCTCACGCTTGTATTTGATCCAATAATGGATCACGTCGGCGGTGAAGACGTCGCCTTCGAGGAGGAAGTCGTGGTCGTTTTCAAGTGCGTCCAGCGCCTCTTCGAGCGATTCGGGGACGGCGGTGATGCGCTGCATCTCGTCGGGGGTCAGTTCGTAGAGATTTTTGTCCAGCGGGTCGCCGGGGTCGATCTTGTTACGGATGCCGTCGATGGCGGCCATCGTGATCGCACTGAACGCCAGATACGGATTGCAACTGCTGTCCGGGCAGCGAAACTCCAGCCGTTTGGTCTGGATTTTTTCTGAATACATCGGAATGCGGATGGCGGCGGAGCGATTGCGACTGCTGTAGACCAGATTTACCGGCGCCTCATATCCGGGGACCAGGCGTTTGTAGCTGTTGGTGGTCGGGTTGCAGAGTGCGCACAGCGCCGCCGCGTGACGGAGAATCCCGCCGATCGCGTGCAGGCCCATTTCGCTCAAGCCCGCATAGCGATTGCCGGCAAACAGCGGCTTGCTCCCCTTCCAAAGACTGAAGTGAACGTGCATGCCCGACCCGTTATCCTCGAATAGCGGCTTGGGCATGAATGTCACGACTTTGCCATGCCGGGCGGCGACGTTCTTGGCGATGTATTTGTACATCATCACGTTGTCCGCCATCGTCACCAGGTCTTGAAATCGCATGTCGATTTCGCACTGTCCGCCGGTGGCGACTTCGTGGTGATGGGCTTCGACGGGGATACCCATTTTGATCAGCTCGGTGACCATTTCCGAGCGGATATTCTGCATCGTATCCATCGGCGGGCAGGGGAAATGGCCTTCCTTGAGGCGGACTTGGTAGCCAAGATTATTCTGACTTTCCTCGCCGCGACCCCAGATGCCCTCACGGCTGCCGACGTGGTATTTGGCGAAGTTCGTACCCTGGTCGTACCAGGCATAGTCGAAGATGAAGAACTCCAGTTCCGGCCCGAAGTGTGCGGTATCGGCGACATCCTGCTTCTTCATATACTGAACGCATTTTCGCGCGATCGAGCGCGGATCGCGAGAGTATTCCTTCTTGGTGATCGGGTCGCGCACGTCGCAGATGATCGCCAGCGTGGGGTGGGTGAGAAACGGGTCGACCCGGGCGGTGTGCGCCACGGGGATCAGCAGCATGTCCGACTCGTTGATCGCCTGCCAGCCGCGAATGGATGAGCCGTCGAAGCCAAATCCGTGGTCAAAACTGTCCAGCGTCAGTTCGCTGATCGGCAACGTCGTGTGCTGCCACAACCCGGGAAAATCCATGAAACGCAGGTCAATGAATTGGATTTTCCGCTCTTCGATTAGCTGGATCACGTCGGCTGGGGTCATGTGTCAGTTTCTCCGGTTTGGGTGGATGCTAAACCGAGTGGCGTTGATGTCAAAAGATGGCGGCGGGCAGTGGGTAGTGGGCGGTAGGCAGTGGTGTGCCAGATATCCACGGATCACGAAACACCCCGTGTTAGTTCGATATAGCAGATCGCCTCCCGCCGCTTCAGGTATCGGGTCTCGTAGAATGTGCGGCGTCTGCCAAAGTGTCGAGCATCGGCACGTTCCAGCGCCTTGGCATCGCTCCAGAAATCATCGGAAGTGAACTCGATCGTCCAGTGCGAAGCCAGTTCGCCCCGCAATAACGCCAGCGTCGAATCGGCGTACTCGGCGTGGTCGGTCTTGATAATCAGTTTGCCGTTTTGCGACAGCAGTAAACGGGCTTGATCAAAAAACGCGAGCGATAGTAGGCGATTGGGACGCTGTTTCGGTTCTTCGCACGGTTCGGGATGAAAGACCCAGATTTGATCCACCTCGCCCGGTGCGAACATCGCTGGCAGATCCTGGGCGCGGCCACGGATCATCGCAAGATTGGTCGGACCGGACGCGACTAAACGCTCGGCGGCGTCGACCAGGGGTTTGAACTTCCAATCGATCCCGATAAACCCAACCAAAGGGTGTGCGATCGCAATTTCTGACAAAAACGCCGCATCAAAACAGCCGACTTCCAGCACGATTTGTCCGGCAAATCCCGCGCCGGCGCGACCATGGAAATGCGCGCCCCACTTGCCACGATTACGCGCGGCCGAGCTATGATCAAACAGCACCCCGGGAAAATCCGCGACACGCGACGCATGGCGCGACCGGGGCACACCGAGCGGCGGGTCGATCACGGCTGGACTTTCACTTCCGTCGGTTTGTCCAGAACCGCGTCTTTCCAAATCTTCAATAGCTCCTCACGCTTGACCGGCGTAATCTCCAATTTCTGCTCCGGGCTGAGCGTGCCCAGATATTGCCCGGCGGAAGTGAGATAGTGCGTGGTGGGCGGGCCTTCGGCACCGAGTCGCTCGGTGACGGGAATGGCGCGAACCTTTTTGCCGTCCAATGTCGCGGTGGTTTCCACGCCGACATCAATGTAGCGAAGCATCACCTGACGTGAGTCGCTGGCGTAGCTGGCAAAGAGGTACCCGGTTGGGCTTCCCAAAGGCACCAGGCGCGGGAGCATCGTCCCCAATGCCTGCGGCAGATAAAAGGGTGGCAACTCGCGCTGCAGCGGCTGCGCCACCGCATTGCGGCTTTCGGTTCGGACCACCAATTTGTACTTCTCCACCTCGCGGAACGGCACTAACTCCGGCGCATCGGGCTTGCGCTCCTTGTTTCGCTTATCCACTTCCTTGAAGTCGCCGGGGAGCATTTCCTTGTCGAATACGCGGTCTTTTTCGATGTCGCTGGCACCCACTTCCGTAAACCACTGCTCCCGCTCCTTGGGATTGTCCGCGCCCGGCGTGTGCAGCACCGTTACGTTTGACCAGACCTCATGCTTGCGATCAAACGACACCCACATCCACGACTCGATATCCACCGTCTTGCCAGCTTCGGGCATCGATCGCATTCGCATCCCGACGCGAACGCCAGTCGCGGTCTGCGGATCGACCGGCTGCTCCTTCACACCCGCACGGGGAAGCGACTCGGCCGGTTCTTCGACGATGTAGGCGTAACCGATATCCTCCCACTGCCCGGCGTCGTTCTGACGTCGAAAACGCAACATCTGCTCTTTCCACGTCGCGGCCAGGATCGCTTTGCGCGTCCAGTTGATGAACAAGGCCCGCGAACGGAAGAGCCGATCATCCTGTTCGGCCTTGATCGCGCTCAGATCCTGCGGCGCGATGCTGTCAACAATCGCCTTGAAAACCTTTGACGCCTCTTGAACCTTCGCATCCTTGCCGAAGTCTTTTTCCGGTGCGGGCGTCTGCATCACCACCGAATAATAAAGCCGCGGCGTTATCTCGATCAGCGCCTGCTGCATAAACGAATGCTCATCGCGCTTCAGGCGCACATGGGCGATGATCAAGCCGATGCGGATCGCGCCGGTATCGATGATGTCGGTTTGGATGATATCGGCGTTGGGGTCCGTCGATTTCATCAGATTGACCGCCGCCGTCAGATAGCCGGGCTGATCGACGCCGACTGCGGTTCGCGTGTCGCGAAGCGGGATCGCCTGCGGCAACTGGGCTTTGTCGAACACCAGCGTCCACTTTTTATCGTCCCGCGTGTACCGCAACAATTCGGCGGGGAATTGCCGCTCCACCTGCTTGGCACCGGCAAACGGACGAAATGTCACGTCGTACATCCCCGTAATGCGTTTGCCCAGTTCGATGCCATTTTTATCGGTACTCGCCTCCTGGGCGCGGGCGACGGAGGCAATCAACACGAAACACAAAATCATCCAGGTGCGAGTCATCGGGAACTCCTCAAAAGGCAACAGATCAACCAGCAAGGCAGGGATTGTACCAACAATCGGCCCGTTGGTCGCCAAACTGCCAATTTCTACCCCAAACCCAGGCCTTCCTATACACCATCATGACCCTTAACTCGCCACCACACTCAACATCGCGACGCGGCTATCGGGCAAATTGTACAAACAGCGTGTCCCGGATTAACTATTACAGTCGTTTAACGAGACGGGCTTGCCGCTGGCGATCCGCTGCTCCGACGGCCTGGCGGATTCACCGGCGAACGATTCGCCGACATTGTTTGGTTAAGGTGAAAAATCCGAACACACCATCGGTTACAATCCAGCGATGCCCGACAATCCTTACACGCTCGGCTGCATGGAAGTCTGGGGCGGCAACCAGGCGGCCGATGAGTCGGTGAGACTTGCCGGGCTGGATGTCTGGCTGCACGCCCGACCCTTCGCACAGGCCGAAGGCGGTGGCGATGTCTATTACGTCTCCAGTTGCGCAACAGGTCGAATCACGCGATTGTTGTTGGCAGATGTTGCCGGACATGGCGCGGATGTGTCGGAGTTGGCGAGCGTGCTCCGCGATCTGATGCGACAACACATCAACCACGTCGATCAAGTCTCCTTTGTCCGCCGAATGAACGAGGCGTTTGTCACCCAATCCAGAGTCGGCATTTTTGCGACCGCAGTCGTCACCACTTTCTTCGCCCCCTCCGCCACCTTGCGACTCTGCAATGCTGGCCATCCGCCGCCTCTTCTGTGGCGTGCCAGTGAGCGAAAGTGGACGTATATTGAGCGGTTCAGTAGCGTCGCCGTTGAACTGGAAGACGTGCCGCTGGGCATCGCGGACCTGGCCGACTATCAGCAGTTTGAGATCGATTTGTCGCCCGATGATCTGGTGCTCTGTTACACCGATTCACTGCCCGAAGCCCGAACCGCAGATGGGGGCTATTTGGGGATGGCGGGCCTGTTGCAGATTGCCAACGAGGTGCCGGTCGGCGACGTGACGCGGGTGATCCCCGATCTGGTGGCCGCGATCGAGACGCATTGTCGGGCCCCGATCAGCGGGGATGACCTGACGATGATGATCTTGCGCGCAAATCCCCTCACTGCCTCTGTCCCCCTGCGCGACCGGCTGCTGGCACCGTTCCGCATGGTCGGCGGGATGACGCGATCGCTGGTGCGCGATCGGCGAATCGGGGCATTGCCCACACTCAGTGCCGCAGTGGTGCTCGGGGCGTTGATTCCCTACTTCGAGCGGCTCGGCCGAGCAAAATCGGATCAGAACTTGGAAAGCCGATCCGCCAGCCGGGTGGGTTCGGGCAGGCGATAACGCGTGCAGCAGGATCGCACCAATGCGATCGCGGTGGGCAAATCCGAGCGATGCCCGACCGAGACAAAAAGCGGCTTTAGGCCGTCGCGCGTCCGCAAGACAACGCCGATTTCTTCTTCTCGATCCATCACTGGCACGCTGCCACCAGCCTTTGCGCGCGGTTCGGCGTGGGTGCCGATCAATCGCGATTTGGCACACCCAACCGCGGGCAGATCGAGCATCACGCCCAGATGCGTCGCCAACCCGCAGCGACGCGGGTGGGCCAAGCCCTGGCCATCGACCAAAACCGCGCCGAAGGCATGCGTCAGTTGTTTCAAACATTGGATCAGCGCGGGAACCTCCCGAAAGCTCAGATACGTCGGCACATACGGTGCCCGGCACGGCTCAACCCATATCGATTGATCCACGACTACGTTTTGCAGGCGATCATAAACCACCGCGGCGGCGCGGACCTCATTGGTCTGGCGGGAGAACGCGCAATCGGCACCGGCGATATACCGTGGCAAAGGATCCAGCGGCGAAACAATGACCCGCTGGCGCACATCATCCTGCATCTTCTTCCATCGTTCGACCGACCCCGGCCAGGCGAAGTCGCTGAAATCAAACTTGCGGTCTTGCCAGTGCATCACGACATTGTAGGTCTGATGATGATGAACCTGAGCGATTTTGACGCGGTGCTGTTGGACCTCGACGGGACGATCTGGCACGAGAGTGTACCGCTGCCCGGCGCGATCGAGCTGGTGCGGGCGATCCAGACGCGCGGGCAGAAGTATGGGTTCGTGAGCAATTCCGGCTCATCCCCCGCCGGTGCGGTGAAAAGGCTGGCGGGGATGGGCATCGACGCTGGCATCGAGCAAGTGCTCACTGCTGCCGGGGCGGGGTGCGATTATGTGCTGGAGACCTTTGGCGAGGGGTGTCGGGTGATGAACCTGGCCAACGATTCGGTCCATGATCTGCTGGATGGAAAAGTGACCTGGGTCAACGACGTCCAAGCCCCGTGCGACGTGGTGGTGGCCGCAGGATTGTCGCACCGGTTTGCCGCGATCGAGCGGCTTCAGCTGGGGATGCAGCAGTTGATGAAGGGAGCGAAATTGCTGGGTCTGTGCGCGGATCGGGCCTATCCGACGGTCAACGGTTTTGAGATCGGCGCCGGCGGGACGACCGCAATGCTGGCTTACGCCGCCGATGTCACGCCCACCTATTGCGGCAAACCTGAGGCGTGGTTTTTTCTGGACCTGTGCAAACGTCTGGATGTGGATCCGTGGAAATGTGTGTTGATCGGGGACAATCTGGAGGCGGATGTCGCCGGGGCGCGCCGCGTGGGAATGAAGACGATTTTGACGCTGACCGGACTGGCCACCCGCATCACCGCCGAGGGCTGTCCTGCCGACCGGAAACCGGATCGGGTGATTCGGGATCTGACAGAGTTACTGTGAATGGTGTCCTCCCGACCACTGACTAAAACCCCTTGTTCGCGTCGAGCCGCTGCAACGTTTCCAGTGACAACGGGCCCGTCAGGACGGGGAACGTGCAGGTCGCGGTCGTGCCGCGGCCAACCGTGCTTTCGAGTTTCACCTGCCCGCCCAGAGCGTTGACCGCGTGCTTGACGATCGCCAACCCCAACCCGGTGCCTCTGCCCACACTGCTCGATCGGGCGCTATCGACCTGATAGAACCGCTCGAACACGCGCTCCAGATGCTGCGGCGGAATACCCATGCCGCTGTCCTCGATCCGCAGCATGATCGTCCTGGCCTCCTGCCACAGCTTGACCGTCACGCGGCCGCCCGTCGGGGTGTATTTGATCGCGTTTTCGACCAGATTTTTCAGCACCAGATCCAGCAGCCGCCGATCCGACTGAAAATCGAGCGACTCATCATATTCCAGGCGCAATTCCAAGCCTTTGCTCAGTGCGATCGGGCCTTGCGTGTTCTGAACATTATCCAGCAGCGACTTGGCATGCAGCGGGATGATTTCGGGTTTGATATCGGCATTTTCAACGCGCGACAGATCGAGCAGATCCTGCAGCATGTCTTCCAGCCGCTGCAAATGCCCGGCGATGATGCTGATGCACCGGGTGGTCTGCTGAAGATCGTCCTGATAGACGTCGGCCAGCGTCTCAAACGCCAGCTTGATCGCGGCGATCGGCGTACGCAATTCGTGGCTGGCGTTGGCGACAAAATCTGTCTTCATCTGCACCGTCGAGGACAGCTTGGTGATATCGCGCAACACCAGCAACATCCCCCCCGCCGGCGTGCGGGCGGCGACGGCTTGATAGGTAAATTTCTGCCCCACCCGCAGGACGCGAAAATCCCGCATCACCGGAGCTGTATTACGCCCGTTCTGCCCAATCACCTGTTCATACAAATCGACCAGCGACGTCTCACCCAGCACCGAGATCAGCTTGGCACCGATCACCTGCTTGGGCGTGACACTCAAAAACCGCGCCGCCGGTTCGTTGAGCAGGACGATGCGTTGCTGCGGATCGGTCAGGACGATCGGATCAGGGAGCGAATCGACCAGTGACTCCAGATCCGCGCGCTGCTGTTGAAGATCGGCCAGTTGATTCTGGGCCTGCTCAGCGAGGAAGTTCATCCGCAAAGAAAACTCACGCAACTCACTGACACCCGAAGGCTGAACGCGCGTCGACCACTGCCCGGCGGCCATTTGCTCGGCGGCGGTAGCAAGCTGACGCACCGGGGAGAACCAGCGCCGGTGCAACGTCACCGCAAGCCAGGTCATAATCAGGATCGACATCACCACCGCCGCCGCCAATTGCAGCAGCATCACATTGCTGACCACCAGCGGCGCCTGCTCCGGGCGAGAGGTGCGAATCACCAGCCCACTTTTTTGGTCCACCAATTCTGCGGCATAGATGTAATCCACATTCTGCGATCGGCTGCGACGAATCGCCTGCCCCGTCCCCGTCGCGCGGGCCGACATGATCTCCGGCCGATCATTGTGGTTGTCCATCTCGTGAAGTGGGACATGGCTGTCAAAAATCACGTCGCCGTCCCGATCAATGACCGACAAACGCACATTTCGAAATTTGGCTTCGGCATCGGCGCGTTCGATCATCGAGTCGTGGATGCGCGATCCGTCATCACGAATCGTGCGCGCCAGCAGCGCGGCGTCGGTGACCAGTTGCTGAACCTGCCGCTTGCGGGCCGAATCCTGCCCGGAGTGATAAATCAACCACCCGCTCAGCGCCACCACCGCCACGATCATGATCGCGAACGGGATGATCAATCGGAGAAGATAGGATCGGTTCGACATGGTTCGGATGGTAAACGCGGGACATTACATTTGCGAAACTGCGAAAATTCGTGGGTCGCGATTCGTGGTTGGTGGTTCGTGGACGAGTCTATTCCACATTGCCTTTTGAATGCCCACTGCCCACTGCCCACCGCCCACTGCCCACTGCTTTTCACTTGTTGCATTTGTTGCATCGGCTTTCGTCCATGTGAAAAACGTAACTGCTGGCCGCTTCTGGACTTGACGATTTTTGACCCGTCAAAGTGTTGCGCGCCGCGTGCAACTGTTGCAACTCCTACCTTTCCGGCCGGAG